>CAJOED010000044.1:6007-14293 GCA_905233335.1 uncultured Synergistales bacterium | reverse complement strand
TGACAGTTTCGACGAGATTGATTTTGACTCACTCCCTCAAAGTTTCGTGATTAAGTGCAGCCATGACTCGGGAAGCGTTACACTCGTGAAAGACAAAAGCAAAGTTAATATAAAGCTCCTGAAAATGAAATATGACATTCTTAGTGAACAAGATTATGCTTTGGCTCATTTTGAGATGCACTACAAGAATATAACTCACAAAATTATCATCGAAAAATATATGGGCGAGGCTGTGAATGACTACAAGTTTTTGTGTTTCGACGGCAGACCCTGTTATTGCTGGGTGGACTTCAACAGATACACTAACCACAAACGCAACATGTACAATCTCGAATGGGAGCTGCAGCCGTTCAATCAGTGGCACTACGGGAATTATGAAGGTGAAGCAAAACGACCTGAATGTTTCGGGGAAATGAAGAGAATAGCCGCTGTTCTGTGTGAAGGTTTCGGACATGTCCGCGTCGATTTATACGTTATCGGGGAAAAAATATATTTCGGTGAGATGACTTTTGCAAATGGCAATGGCTTTGAAGAAATTACTCCCGACGAATGGGACTACAAACTCGGTGAGTTATGGCCGTTCGACAACACGATACGCCGAAAAATTCTTGCTGAACACGACAGCCCCTGCCATTAACGACAGGGGATTTCTTTCACACTCACGCATTCAGGAAATACACGCCCGCGTTCAGATACCCCGCGAACACCAGCCACAGCACATACGGCACCTGCAGATACGCGCTGAAACGTTCGGCACGCAAGAAGTTCATGCACATCATCAGCACCAGCACTAACAGCACAGACAGCACCACGAACGCCCACCCGAACTCCCGAAACTTGAAGAACATGAAGCACCA
The DNA here is from genome assembly GCA_905233335.1 of uncultured Synergistales bacterium. GTDB lineage: Bacteria > Synergistota > Synergistia > Synergistales > Aminobacteriaceae > JAFUXM01. Next base: position 13,436 of record CAJOED010000044.1, on the reverse strand, counting down.
CGAGAAATTCACGGCAAGCTGTGCCACGAACAGCCATAGACCCCGCGTACGATACTGTGATTTTTCTGCGGCGAACACTCTTGCGGCACTGATGCCCATCAACGCATAAAGTACCACCCATACCACCGGGAACACTAACGGCGGCGGAGAAAGAAGCGGCTTTGTGATGGTGTCAGCGTAAATTTTCGTGTCATTACGAGTCAGAAAACCTGCAATACCTCCGACAGTTTCAGCAATAATTACCCATAACGCATAAATTTTTGTCATGTTACCTTCCCTTCCTTTTTTCGAGATATGCCCGCAGGTGTGAGAGAGAATAATTTATCTCTTCCGGCAATGTTTCAGGCGAACCCTGCATGTACTTCTTCACGTCCTCGTCATCAACCTTCACCGAACGAGTAATCTTTTTTCGCGGAGTAAGCGTTCTCTTTCTCGGAACTTCTTTCGTAACTTTCAGCGAAAAATCACCGTCCGGCTTGTACCCGTAACGCTCTGACAGTTTGCGCTGGATAGTCCCCTTCATGTTGCGAAGTATACCGGCAACCTTATCGTTACGAGTGGCAACATCAAGATAGTTCACGCCCAAATTATATGGCTGTGAGTTCCTCGCGAGCGTTACACCGACGACAGAAGCCCATGAACGCTTCAGGCCCTCAAGTATCTCTGCACGTCTTGCGGCTTCCGGGAATAGTCTATTTATGTCTACGTTCATTGCGCGCAAGTATCACTGACACTAACTGCACATCGACCGGCGTAACTCCCGAAATCCGTAGTGCTTGGCCGAGCGACTCCGGGCGAAAATGTTTCAGCTTCTGCAGGCTCTCCGTCCTAAGTCCCGTTACTGCATCATAGTCGAAATCAGCGGGGATTTTTGCGTTGTCGAGGCTCTTCATGCGTTCGGCGTTTCTGTTCTCGCGTTCGAGATAGCCCGTGTAGCGTAATTCCGTCTCAACGTGCGCGATCTCTTCCGGGTGCAGTGTGTTTTCGGGGGGCGATATTCTGCTCACAAGCTCATAGTTCACTCCGCGATGTTTCAGGAAGTCCGCGAGGGTCATCGGCTCACTTATCACTTCCGCGCCGTGTTCCGTGCATAGTGCTTCAAGTTCCTGTGAGGGAGTTATGCGGGTAGTTTTGAGGCGTGAAATCTCTTGCTGTTCGTTCTCGAATCTCCGCTCAAGAAATGCCCATTGCTTTTCGTCAATCAGTCCGGCATCATGCCCGTAACGTGATAATCTGTGCGCTACGTTATCCCACCGCAATAACAGTCTGTGTTCACAACGGCTGGTGAGCATTCTGTACGGTTCATCGGTGCTTTTCGTCGTGAGGTCGTCAACGAGAACTCCCAAATACCCCTCATCACGGCCAAGAGTCAGCCCTTCGCGTCCCTTCACCAACAACGCCGCATTAATCCCCGCAAGAAGTCCCTGCGCTGCTGCTTCCTCGTAGCCCGAAGTCCCGTTCACCTGCCCCGCACAGAATAAGCCCGGAATGTTTTTGTTTTCGAGGGTGTGTTTGAGCTGGTCAGGGAGGAGATATACGTACTCAATCCCGTAGCCCGGCTTTATGATTTTCGCGTTCTCACAGCCCGGTAACGAGTGAATCATCTCTGCTTGCACGTCATAAGGCAGGCTCGTAGAAAAATTCTGCACGTACACTTCATTCGTATTCATTGACACCGGCTCGAACACTATCGGATGCGTTATGTGGTCGGGGAAACGCAGGAATTTATCCTCAATCGACGGACAATAGCGCGGCCCGTGTGCCTGAACATCTCCCGTAACTAACGGCGAACGCTGTATGTTTCGTGAAAGTATCTCGTATGTTTTCTCCGTCGTCCGCGAAAAGTAACACGCATAACCTGTATTTGTGTATGTCTTTCTCTCCCCGAAAAGGTCAAAGCATAACGGCTCATTCTCTGACACCTGCGGAGTAGCCCTCGAAAAATCTATCGTGTTGATGTTCAGACGTGGAGTTGTGTCCGTCCTCATGAGTCCGGTACGTATGCCCAAGTTCGCGAGTGAGTCAGGAAGTTTCGCCGCGTTGGTCTGTCCCATCGGCCCCGACGCAAAAGACTTTTCGCCGATAAACACCCGACCGCCCAAATACACTCCGCCGCATATCACGACAGCTTGAGCCTCATAAGTTGAGCCGTGCCGTGTGAGTACGCCCGAAATTTTCCCGTTCTGTGTGAGAAGTTCTGTTGCTTCGTCCTGATGTACATCAAGATTTTTCTGTGCCGTGAGTAACTTGCGGTAATACGTCCCGTAAAGCCCCGGATCGCATTGTGCACGCAAAGCCCTCACTGCCGCACCTTTCGACGTGTTGAGCCACCTCACCATCAGCGTAGAAGCATCCGCCGCACGTGCCTGTTCACCGCCCAACGCACTCACTTCACGCACAAGATGACCTTTTGCCGGCCCTCCGATTGACGGGTTGCAGGGCATTAACGCTGTGTTGTCGACGTTCATATTCAGCATGAGAGTTCTGCATCCCATACGTGAACACGCAAGAGCCGCTTCACATCCCGCATGACCTCCGCCGATTATTATCACTTCATATCTATCATGGAACACCTAAAGTTATACCTCCGAATTTTTTTCTTGTAGCAAATGGCTTTTCAGGAGAAGTCATGAACACCTGCCACTTTGTTTTCTTGAGCTGTGTATATGTCCATTCTCTGCCTTCCCCGTCAAGTTCTGCTGTCAGGTCATCAAATAATAATATCGGTTCACGCTTCAATTTCAACGCCGTCAACTTCCCCGCCATTATTATCATGTACAGCACAAGCCGCCGTTTTTGTCCCCTGCTCAATGCTTCCGATGCTGACCGTCCGTTTTCCGTGATTGTGATTGCGAGTTCGTCATAGTTCGCCCCGTCCTGCGGCCGCAATGCGTGAAGCTCCCTGCTCCTGTTTGCGCGTAACATCTCGTGCAGATACTCTTCACCCGGAACTTTCAGCTCCGGCACACATGACAGCGAGAATTTCCCCGGCGTTATCATGCCCATCAACATGTTCACGACCTCACGCCTTCTGTCCATAATCCACCCGCCCAGCTTGCAGTATGGGATCGTCGTAATCTCGTAATTCCTGCCCTGCCTCAATAACGCTATACGTGAACGCATTACGTACTTGAACTCCGCCAGCCTCCGCGCGTAAACCGGAAAGAACAGCGAGCATAATCTGTCGACGAAAAGCCGCCGCGCTGAAGGTGAGCCGTCTATCAGGTTGATGTTCCCCGTGAGAAACACTACCGACGGGAGTAGCAATCGGAGTTCCGTAGACGTTATCGCTTTGTCGTCAACCCGTAGTGCAACGCGTGAAGATATGTTTGCGGTAACGGTGAATTTCTCTTCCCCGGACACTTCAGCACCGACGAACGCTCGCGGAAATTTCCCGTCCCACGATATGACGTTCTGTGTACGTGAGAATGCTCCCCAGCCAGTGAGAATGCTCAATGTTTCGAGGAGGTTTGTTTTTCCTGAACCGTTCGCGCCAAGAACTAAATTAATACCCGGATCCCATTCGACATAAAGATCCGGGCGCAAATTCCTGAAATTTCTTGCTGTACTCCTCGTGATTATCAAAACGCTTCAGGCTGTTCGGGCTGTTGTTCCTGCTGTACTTCCTGATATTCGGGTGCGTCAGGGTTGAAGTCTCCGATTTCTTCTTCCGTCATTGCGTCCTGTGAACTTAGTCTTGCGGGCATAAGCATATACAGAAAATCATCGCTCTCACTCTTGAACATTCGCGCTTGGCCTTCCTCGTCGCTGAACTCAATAACTACATCACCTGCTGCCAACACTTTCAGGCCGTCCTGAAAATATCCGACGTTGAAGCCTATCTGCATGTTGCTCCCTTCAACAGTGGCATATAGTGTTTCGTTCGCTGTTCCGACTTCAGGAGCGCGGGCAGTAATTCTCACTTCTCCGTTGCCGGGCTGTAATATTATCGCCATAATGTGTGCGGGCGTTGTTTTCGCGACAATATCAACCCTGTCAAGCACTGACGATAATTCACTGCATGATGCCCGGAGGGTTGTGCGTACGTCCTTGTTGAGTATTCGCTCGTATTTCGGGAATGCCGCGTCTATCTTCCTGATGGAGAACTCTACTCCCTCAAGAGTGAACCATGCTGTCGAGTCGTCCGCAAAAATCTTTATGTTCTTTTCGGAATATGCCGCGATAGTTTTTCCGAGTTCCTTTAGTGCCGGAGCAGGGAGAAGCAGATCATCGGCCTTTGACACAGAACATATACATCTTGAACTCGCTAATCTTTTTCCGTCCGTTGATACTATCTTGATGTATTCATCTTCCGTACGCAATAAACACGTTCCCATGTACTTTGGGAAATCCTGCGGCTGTGAGGCGGCACTTCCTCCCTCGTTGATGAGGCGCGAGAGATCCATTGACTGTATCTCACAGATGAGTTCTGCGCTGCTGCTCTCCGGGATATTCGGGAACTCCCCGACGGGCACAACCGCGAATCGTGTCTTGCTGCTTCCGGCGATAAGGAGTCCGCGTTTCTCGTCGACATCGAGCACGAGGTCTTCAGCGTTCGTCTTCCTCATCATGCTTCCCAAAAATGCCGCAGGTACGAGAGCGACTCCGGGTGCCAACACGTTTGCGCCTTCTGCCGTACACTTCACGGAAGTCTGCAAGTTCGTAGCAGTGAGGGTTACTGTGTTGTTTTCGTCTGCTGTGATTAATATTCCGCTGATTGATTCTTTTGTCGTCTTCGTTGCCGAAATTTTCTCTGCTGTCTGCCATGCTTTGAGAAAATTCTGACGTTCCAGTTCCAGTTTCATTCGTGTGTAAAAATTCCTTTCTCTGAAAGTTTGTCTATTATAGCAACGTCTTCTATTGAGGAATTATGCTCATGAGTTACTCTCTTCCTGCCGCAGTAACTCTTTGGGAAACTTTCCGCCGTCCTTGATACCAGCTATCACCTTCACAAAATCCGGCGTAACTTTCTGTGTGAACAACATTTTTTCTTCCGTTACGGGGTGAGTGAACTCAAGCTGCCACGAGTGCAGGTACACTCTCGCAAACTCATCTTTTGCGCCGTACATGAAATCACCGAGAAGCGGATAGCCGAGCGCGGACATGTGCACGCGAATTTGATGCATTCTCCCGGTGAACAGCTTGCACACTATCATAGAGACCTTATTTTTGCTCCATAACACTTTGTAGCCGGTCTTTGACGGTTTGCCGCCCTCAATCACGCACATTTTCAGAAAGTTGTTCGGGTCTCTGTCGACAGGGCCGGAGATTGTACCTTCTTTTCTTTTCGGACAGCCGTGAATGAGAGCTATATATTTCTTGTCGATTTTTCTATTCTGGAACATGGTCTGCAGGGTCTGGCTGACTTTCTGTTTTTTCGCAACAACCATAAGTCCCGATGTCCCTGCGTCGAGGCGTTGAACTATTCCCGGACGGAGCCACGTGGTCATTTCGCGCATTTCCGGGTAACGGTACACGAGGCCGTTCACGAGAGTGCCGCGCCAGTTTCCCGGAGCAGGATGTACGACAATCCCCGACGGCTTGTCGACGACGAGCAGATACTCATCTTCATAGACGACCCCGAAATCTATCGGCTCTGCTTTGAGGTACTCGATATTCAGCGAACTAGGAATTTCCGCAAAAAATTTCTGGCCTGCAAGAACTTTTGTTGACGCTTTCAGGACTGCTGATTTTTTCTTTGTCCGTATGTTCTTGTCATCAATCAGATGTTTTACGCGCGTCCGTGAAATATCAAGTTCTTCCGACAAAAAAACATCGAGGCGTTCATAGTCTTTTTTCGCAACGATCTCAATCATTATTCAATGCCCTCCTAAAATCTTCTGTATGTATTATAAAGTTTACCCGGTCATTTTTCAGCGCACTCATTGCCGCCCGTCTGCACAACATCGCAATATCTCCGCCCGTGAAGTTCTCTGTGAGTTCGGCAAGTTCCGTGAGTGATACGTCATCAGCAAGAGGCTTTTTGCGGAGAGTGAGCCTGAAGATTTCTGCGCGTGTGTTCGTGTCGGGTAATGGCAGTTCGAGTTTCAGGTCAAACAGTGTCATCAACGACTTGTCGATGAGTTCCGGCCTGTTGGTTTCCGCGAGGACTGTTACGCCGTTCAGTTCCTCGATGCCGCGCATTTCTGCCAGGAATTGTCCCGTGAGCCTGCTCTCTGTTGACGCAAACGCAGAGTTACTCCCGTTACGTTCCGGGAAAAGTGCCTCTATCCCGTCAAAAAATATTATCGACGGTGCCGCCTGTTTTGCAACCCTGAAAATATCTTTGAGTGCACGCTCCGACTCTCCCAAGTAACGCGACAGAACATTAGCACTTTGTACGCTGATGAAGTTCACGCCGCTTTCATGAGCGAGAGCCTTAGCGAGAAGAGTCTTTCCTGTCCCTGAAGCACCCTGTAACAAGATACCACGCACCGGCTGTATGTCGTAACGTTCATATATATCTGCATGTTTCAGCGGCCAAGTTACAGCGTTGAGGAGTTCTGCTTTGATGTCGTCAAGCCCGCCGATGTCGCTCATTGATACGTCGGGAATTTCCACGAAAACTTCACGGGTTGCGGACGGTTCTGTTTCGAGAATGGCATTCATAAAGTGCTTCATGCTGACTTCAAGCCCTGATATTCGCTCATACGGTATCAGTTGCTCATTAAAATTCACGTACGGCAGAATATCACGTACGCACGACATAGCAGCTTCTTTTGCGAGAGCTTCCAGATCCGCCCCGACGAAACCGTGAGAGAGATCCGCAATTCTGTTGAGGTCTACGTCTTGAGCTAACGGCATACCGCGCGTGTGTATTTTGAGGATTTCGAGCCGTCCTTTTCTGTCGGGAACAGGAATAGAGATTTCGCGGTCGAAACGTCCCGGCCTCCGTAACGCTGGGTCTAATGAGTTCGGGATATTCGTAGCACCGATGACGATTAACTGCCCGCGTGATTTCAGGCCGTCCATGAGTGCCAGGAGCTGTGCGACGACTCTTCGTTCGACCTGTTTTTCGCCGCCCATGTCCTCGCGTTTTGGAGCGATCGCATCAATCTCATCAATGAATATTATTGAGGGTGCCCGGTCTTGTGCTTCCTCGAAAATTTTTCGCAGTCTCTCTTCACTTTCACCGTAGAACTTCCCGATGATTTCCGGCCCTGATATGTGCGTGAACCATGCGTCAGTCTCATTCGCAACAGCACGGGCGATTACGGTCTTGCCTGTACCGGGAGGGCCATAGAGCAACACTCCGCGCGGGGGCTGAATGCCGAGTTTCTCGAACACCTGCGGAAAACGCAACGGAAGCTCAATCATCTCCCGGACTTTTCGGATCTGTGAACTCAAGCCGCCGATGTCCTCATACGTAACTTTGTGTGTGTGCACGGCCTCCGACGGTTTGAGAATGTTCAAGTACGTGGACTTGTTG
>CAJOED010000044.1:0-5989 GCA_905233335.1 uncultured Synergistales bacterium | reverse complement strand
GGTGTTGTTGCCGTAACGCTGAAATCACATACGCGCGTCCCGAAAAGCGTAACCCTGACTCTGTCGCCTGTTCTTACTGCTTGGCCTTCAAGCATGGAGAGAATATATCCCTCGTCCTTTTCTTTTGCCGAAAGTTTCACGTCCCCTAGAGGCTGTATTGTTGCGCTTCCTGCAAAGTGATGGGTAATCGATGTTTCGAGCGTGATATTTTCGTCGAGCGATGTCCCGGCGTTTTCGCGTATGAGTCCGTCTATCTGTATGATGTCCCTGCCTGCTTCACGGTCGCCTGCTCTGACTCGTGCGGGTGTAGTCTTTCTGCCGGTAATCTCGATGAGGTCGCCTTCGGACAAATTCATGGCTCTCATGTCGTCGGGGTGAATGCGAGCGAGTCCCTTCATTGCGTCCCCTGAATATGCTTCCTGAACTTTGAAAACTTTTTGCATTGGGTTATCTCCTAAATTATGAAGTGTTATAATGAGAGTGTCCGGGGAGACATCGGACAAAAAGTAATTGCCGGTCAAGGTGGCAGCCTCAACCGACAAAACCAAAAGCGAACGATTGATTAGCCGCTTACTTCTTCTTTATCGAGTTAATGAGGACAGCAACTGCGTAAATAACTTTCGCAAGAGCTTCGAGGAATTTTGTAAGTTCTCTCATTTTTCCCGCCCCTTTCAGCCGGGGAGAAGTATTTACCTTACGACAACCCCCCGGCGTGATTGTCGGGGGTCTCCCTGATCCGTGAGATACAGTATCACGAACTGCGCATAATTCTATCACAACGAACTTTTTACCTTTGGGACGTGTTATAATGAAAAGCGTCCGGGGAGACATCGGACAAAAAATTTAGCTGCCGGTTAAGGTGGGTATCCTCAACCGACATAGTAACGCTAAATTATCGGATTAGGACACTACTTTTTTTTCGAGTTGTTATACTCTGTAAGTGCCTTCACAAGAGCAGTAAGTGCTCTGATTAGCTCTATGAGAGTTTTCACAACTTTCACCCCTTTCTGGCGGGGGAAGATAAAGTTCCTTTCAGCGACAACCCCCCGCTGGAATTGCCGGGGGACTCCCTATTCCGTGAGATACAGTATCACGAACTGCGCATAATTCTATCATACAGCATTCACAGCCCCGAACGTTTGATATTTTCGGACAATCAATTTACAATTACGCACTATCCTAAACATTTTATTGTGAGGTGTAATTTTTATGAAGAAACTTTTTGCGCTGTTAATGGCGTTGGGTCTTCTCTGCTCTCCTGTATGGGCAGAAAATCCCGACAAGGACATCATCATTCTCTTCACGAACGACGTACATTGCGCCGTTGATGAGAACATCGGCTACGCAGGACTCGCTTACTACAAGCACGAAACCGAAAAACTCACCCCCTACGTTACACTCGTCGACGCGGGCGACTGGTCTTCAGGCGGCATCATCGGTACAATCTCTCAGGGACGCTATGTGCTCGAAATCATAAACGCAATAGGCTATGACTTTGCTGTTCCCGGAAACCATGAGTTCGATTACGGCTGGGGACAGTTCGAGAGCTTTGCGCGAAACCTCAAGCCCGGCTTCACTTCCTGCAACATCAGGGACTTGCGCACAGGAAAATTATTATTCGCCCCCTACAAAATATTCACTTACGGAAAAACAAAAGTTGCGTTTGTCGGAGCTACAACTCCCGAATCAATCGTGAAGTCAACTCCTTCCACCTTCATGGACGAGAACGGAAAATACATCTACGACTTTGACGGCGAAACAACCGGCGAGAAACTCATAGCCTCCATACAGAAAGCCGTCGATGACGCACGCGCTGAAGGTGCAGACTTTGTTATTGTCGTCGGGCACTTGGGAGAGTATGAAGACGTTACAGACGTATGGGCAGTCCCACACATTGTGCCGAAAACACGCGGTATAGACGCATTCATTGACGGACATTCACACGAAATCACGCCCGCACTCGTCTTCAAGAACGCTGACGGAAAAGACACTCTGGTAGTACAGACAGGTACCGGCCTCGTGAACATCGGAAAAGTTACCATTACGACAGCAGGAGAAGTCAGAACGGAACTCGTGAACAGCGTGGACGGCAAAGACGAAAACATTACGGCACTCGTCAACAGCCTCAAGGCACGCTACGAGGACACACTAAGTGCACACTTGAGCAAAACAGCGTTCGACCTCCGAGCAAAGGACGACAAAGGCGACTGGCTTGTGCGCGACAGAGAGACGAACTTATGCGACATAATTGCGGACGCTCTGATGCACTCGTCAGAAGGCACAAAGACCGGCAAAGCTGACGTAGCATTCATGAACGCTGGCGGCATTCGTCAGAATATTATGGCGGGCGAAATCACTTTCCGGGACGCACTGAATGTATTACCGTTCGGCAACACAGTATGCATCTGCGAGGTTTCCGGCCAGGTCATTCTTGATGAGCTTGAACACGGTGTGCGACTCTTACCCGTCAACAGCGGCGGTTTGCTTCACGTTTCGGGAATGACTTACACTGTCGACGCATCAATACCCACTCCCGTAAAAGTTGACGACAAGAACATGCTGATTGCCATTGAGGGAGAACGCAAGGTGAAGGACGTGAAAATCAACGGTGAGCCGTTAGACCCGGAGAAGACGTACAAAGTTGTGTCGATAAACTATATTTTGCGTGAAGCGGGAGACGGACATATTTTCAGGGGAGCAAAGCTGATTGAGCCGGATTACGCTGTAGAGGCAGATGCATTTGCGCACTACCTGAAAACTTTTGAGGAGGTACCAGAAACTTACAGGGCTCCTCAGGGACGCTTGAAGATTATTGGAGAGTAATATTGTGAGAAAGTTTCTTTGTGCGTTACTATTAATTTCTGCTGCTTGTTCATGTGCATTTGCTGGTGTTCCCGCGAATTGTACGAACGGAATTTTTGAGGGTGTTGCGAGCGGGGACATAATCTCGTGGAAGGGTGTACCGTACGCAAAAACTCCCGAACGCTGGAAAGCACCCGAAGCCCCTGCTCCATCAACCGAAACATACAGTGCCGACAATTACGGCTTGATGTCGATACAGCCCACTGCCGCAAACAATCCCATTACTGCATTCCCTGAAGGTGAAGACTGCCTGCGCCTCAACGTGTGGAAAGTCAGCGATGACTCGACCGAACTCAAACCCGTAATGGTATGGGTGCACGGCGGAGCGTTCCAGACGGGCGGAAGTGCAAGCCCCTATTACGACGGCAATAACTTTATGCAGGGTGTCGGCGGTGATGTAGTTTATGTTACTGTCGGTTACCGTTTGAGCCTCATGGGATTTATCGACTTTGCGAACTCCGGCATTGAGGGCGGCGAAAATTACCCTGACAGCGGCAACTTGGGAATACTTGACGTTCTGCAGGCGTTGAAGTGGCTCAATGAGAACATTGCGGCGTTCGGAGGAGATCCCGACAACATTACGCTTTTCGGGCAGTCTTCCGGTTCGGCTATGGTATCACTTCTCATGACGATGCCGGAGTCTAACGGGCTGTTCAAACGTGCAATCACACAGAGCGGAGCCGTCTCCATGACACAGAGCATAGACGACAGCAAAGAACTCACAGCAAAACTCATAGAGCACACCGGCGCAAAGAGCATGAATGACTTGTTGCGGCTGACATCACAGGATCTCAAAGACGCGGCGAACTCGTTGCAGGCATATCTGAATTTCCCGGAAAGGGACGGGCGCATAATCTCTTCAGATCCATTTACGGCCTTTGCGGTGAACTCACGAAATTTTGACCTCATGACCGGCTCGAATGCTGACGAGATAAATTACTGGGCGGCGGCTGTCGGAGCGGAAAAGTTCCCGGCATTTGTCGACGGTGCATACGAACAGGTAACGTCGGGCATATCGTTATACAGTCCTGAAGCAGGAGCAGCAATTCAGCAGTTCATGGGATTGTGCAGTCCTGACATGGGAGCGTACAAGGCCAAGCTGGCGTTCTTCAACGACCTGTTGTTCCGGGTGCCTTCATACGCGGAGGCTTCTGCTCACACGGGCGGAAAAACATACATGTATTACTGGCTGTACGAGTCGACTCTTCCGGGATTCGGAGCATGTCATTCCGTAGAAATTCCGTTCATTATGAATGATGATGATGATGTGTTTGCTTTGCCGCTGAATGTAGATCTCTCACAGCAGGTGCGCTCCATGTGGGTGAATTTTGCGAAAACGGGCACGCCGTCTGACACTTGGCCGGAGTTCACAGCGGACACACCGAACATAATGATGATTGATGACACTCCCGCAAGCGAGATAATCAGCACACAGTTAGCACAACGTACACAGCTCGTTACGCCGTTGCTGGCATTCGGGATTTCGGGACGCGAACTCATCAACGCTGTAGCACCGACGAACACAGAGACCGAACAGGAAACAGAAACAGAAACGGAAACGAATACCGAAACAGAAACGGAAACGGAGCAACAGACGGAAACAGGAACAGAAACAGAAACGGAAACAGAAACAGAAACGGAGACACAGACCGAAACGAACACCGAAACAGGCACTAATACCGAAACTAACACTAACACAACGGGCTTTGCAGAAGTCGACTCTAACGGCGGCGGGTGCAATGCCGGGGTTGGGTTACCGTTAGTGCTGTTATGCTTTGTCGTCAGGAAGAGACATGCATAGAGCGAAAATTTTTCTGTCGGGGATGTTGATATTTCTGTCAGCGTTCCCGGCATTTTCTGAAATCCCCGCAGGTTTCGTGAATGTTTCTGACGTTATACCCTCCGCAATAATCGAACTCCGCTATTACTCCGAATATAACTTTGTCGGCACAAGAATAGACGGTTACGAATCACCCATAGCAATACTCACAACAGAAGCCGCAAATGCACTACAAGCCGTGAATGATGAGCTTTCTGTGATGGGATATACCCTCAAGATATACGACGCATACAGGCCGCAAAGCGCGGTGAATCATTTTGTGAGGTGGGCGAAAGATTTACGAGATACGCGAATGAAGAAGGACTTTTACCCCGAAACGAAAAAATCATTGCTCTTCAAGCAGGGATATATCGCGAGGAAATCAGGACATTCACGGGGCAGCACGATAGACCTCACACTGTACGACGTGAACGCAAGCAGTGATGTAGACATGGGCGGGACGTTCGACTATTTCGGGCAGAGATCACACTACGACTACAGGAACATAACGCCCGAACAGAGAGCGAACAGAAAACTTTTGCGCGACGTAATGACCCGGCACGGTTTCAGGGGAATTTCTACGGAGTGGTGGCATTTTACCCTGAACAACGAGCCGTATCCGAAACAATATTTTAGTTTTCCAGTAAAGGAGTAGTTATGAAGAAAATATTATGTGCAGTACTTGTTGTGTTAGCGTTATCATGCTGTGCTCATTCCCTCGAAAAAAGAATTGTCCGTCTCGGCCTCCTCTCGAAACTCAACACTACTCAGGAAGAATTTGCTGACACGTGGAAAAAGACATTTGCACCCAAGCGCGGCGAACTCGAAATCAAGATGTACTTCTACGACAGCTTGAACGCAATGCAGATGGGACTTAACGCGGGCGACATTCAAGAAATGGTACTGCCTGAAGCCGTAGCCGAGTACGTCATGAACATTAACCCGGAGTACAAAGCTAGCCTGGTATTACGTTCGGGGGGAATGGGATTAGCGTTCGGTTTCCGTGAGGACAGCCGGGAATTGCGCGACAAGTTCAACGAGGCATTGAGGGCATTGCGTGAGAACTGGACGCTTGCGGCAATCGAGGGAGTATATATTGCGTCCCCCGGAGTGAGTGAGCCTCAACCAGTGAAGTTCGCGACGTTCGACAATGCCGACACAATCAAGGTAGCCGTAACGGGAGACCTTCCGCCCATCGACTTCATAGCTTCCGACGGGACACCTGCAGGCTTCAACACGGCGGTACTTGCGGAAATCGGCAATTATCTTCACATGAATATATCTCTCGTGGAGATCGACGCGGGAGCA
>CAJOED010000043.1 GCA_905233335.1 uncultured Synergistales bacterium | reverse complement strand
AATCACGACACAAAGACCGCGACTTTTCGGGGTGGGTGGGTGGGAGAAAAGTCGCGGTATATCCCAACGCAAAAGGAGGCACAAACACTTTGTCGGAATACATACTGGAACTACACGGCATCACGAAAATATTTCCCGGCGTAAAGGCACTCGATAACGTACACTTCAACCTGAAGGCCGGAGAAATTCACGCGCTGGCAGGAGAAAACGGTGCAGGCAAGTCGACGTTCATAAAGGTCATCACGGGAGCACATCAGCCCGACGGAGGAGAAATCATCCTGAACGGCGAAAAAGTCGTGATGTCAGATCCGATTGTTGCGCAGGAACGCGGGATTGCGGCAATATATCAACATGCGGCGAGCTACCCGGATTTGAGCGTTGCAGAGAATATTTTTGCGGGACATGAGTTCAAGATAGGGCCGTTCATCGACTGGGCAAAAATGAACCGTGAGGCCAAGAAGTTACTTGAGGCAGTTGACGCTGACTTCAGCCCGACCGCTTCTGTTGGCTCATTGTCAGTGGCTCAGCAGCAGCTCGTGGAAATCGCAAAGGCACTCTCCATGAACGCGAAAATATTAATCATGGACGAACCGACAGCAGCACTCTCACAGCGTGAAGCCGAAGCACTCTACAAGATAGCGTTGCGCCTAAAGGAACAGGGGACAGGAATAATCTTAATCTCCCACCGCTTTGAGGACATGTACGGACTCGCTGAAAGAGTTACGGTCTTTAGGGACGCACAGTACATAGGCACGTGGAACTTGCACGAGGTCGAACAGTCATTCTTGATTCACCAGATGGTCGGAAGGGACATCAACCAGCTCTACCCGAAAAAAGAAACAGAAACGGGCGAGGAATTATTGAGACTCGAAAACTTGAGCCGCACGGGATTTTTCCGGGACGTGAACATTAACGTGAAGGCAGGAGAAATTGTCGGTCTTACGGGACTCGTCGGAGCAGGACGCACTGAAGTAATGGAGGCAGTTTTCGGAGTTCATCAGCCGGACAGCGGGAAAATTATTTTCAGGGGCGAAGAGATACATTCACACACACCGACACAGATGATGGCAAAAGGACTCGGCTACCTCCCTGAAGACAGACAGAAAGACGGACTGTTATTGCAGTGGTCAATCAATCACAATATTTCTCTTCCTGTTATGGCGAAAGAATGTCAGAACGGAATTTTTATCAACAGGCGCAAAGAGTATCAGCTTTCCGACGGCATGAAGGACTTGCTTGCGATAAAAGCACCTGACACCGACACGCTCACGGGAGCATTATCGGGAGGCAACCAGCAGAAAGTAGTTGTGGCGAAACAGTTAGCGGCAAACCCGAAAATGATTATTCTTGATGAGCCGACTAAGGGCGTTGATGTCGGAAGCAAGGCGGCAATCTACGAGATAATGTCGGACTTGGCCTCACAGGGACTCGGAATACTCATGATAAGTTCGGAACTTCCTGAAGTCATCAACATGTCGGACAGAATTTACGTAATGAGTGAAGGAAAAGTTACGGCGGAGTTCACCGACACCAAGAGCCTCACGCAGGAGATAATACTTAATGCCGCAATGCCAAAAGCAAAGGCAGCATCATAGAGAGGAGGAAAGATTATCATGAAGAAAGGTAAATCATTTTACGCGTTCTTGATTGAGCATAGAGAACTCCCACTGCTTGCTGTTCTTGCGTTATTGCTTGCGGTCGTGAATGTCAGAGTGCCCGGTTACCTCGCAAATTCCTGGCTGAACGTCCTGAAAAACGGCTCCATCAACATGGTCATGTGCTGCGGAATGTTATGCGTTCTTCTTGTCGGGTCAATCGATATTTCTACTACTGCAGTGTTGGCGTTTGCCGGAGCTGTCGCAGGGAAACTCATGGGACTCGGCGTGATACAGAATACGTTTCTGATGTTTGCGCTTGGTATTCTCATCGGTGCCGGTATCGGAGCAATCAACGGAGTGTTAATGAGTTACGGACGAGTTATCGCACTGATTGTTACGCTGGGCACGAGCTATATTGTGAGAGCGTTAATTCCCATGAACTGGCTTTTAGGAATGAACAAGGTCAACCCGACACAACTCACGCAGGCATTCAAAGACAGCCTCATAAACCATGAACTTTTCGGGCTTCCGTTTCTCGTATGGCTTGCGGTTATCGTGGTGATACTGACTACGTTATTCCTGAACTACACGCGCACGGGACGTAATCTCTATGCTGTCGGCTCGAATGCTGAAGCGGCACAGATGAGGGGCGTTCACCTGAACAAGATACGTGTACTTGCTCACACTATATGCGGAGCGTCTGCCGGTCTTGCGGGAATAATGTGGCTTGCGTTCTATGCGGCCATAGAGAAGGGAAGCGCAACGGGCGACGAGATGTTCACGATAGCGGCGTGTGTTCTCGGCGGCGTGAGTGTTACGGGCGGTTACGGGAAAATTTCCGGCGTAGTAATCGGTGCACTCATGGTAGCGTTCATAGACTCGGCGATACCTCAAATGCAGATAGGCAACTCAATGATTACGGAGTTCATAAAGGGAATATTATTACTGTTCGCTATATTGTTGAACGTTGTACTGCAGAGAATTTCAGCGAAACAGGACTTAGCAGGGAGGAATATATAGTCATGAAGAAGATAAAAGATTTTTTCACGAGCTGGGAATTTTTCCTCATAGTCCTTCTTGCTGTAGTGTGTGCTGTGTTCTATTACGTTGATGCTTCACGAGTTGCGGCGGGTCTTCAGCGTCGTCCGGTGTTCTATTTTGCTAACGTTGTGAGAAGTATGCGGCCTTACTTCCTGTACAGCTTCATGACTCTCGGCATGATGTTAATTCTCGCAATGGGAGATATTGATATTTCTGTCGGCGCAATAGGGACATTGAGCGTGGTAACTTTGGGCGTAACGTACAACAACCTGGCTGTTCTCGGCGGAATGAATCCGGCTGTAGCACTCACGCTGTCATTAATGGCATGTCTTGCTGTCGGAGGTATATGCGGGGCGTTGAACGGATTTTTGTGCACTCGCTTCAAAGAACTGTTCTCGATGATAATCACTCTTGCGACGCAGTTATTTTTCCGTGGCTTCAGCTACCTCATAATCGGCGGCGAAACTCTGACATTCAAAGACCCCACATTCCGTTCACTGTCAGCCCTCAACAAATTATTAGACATCGGCGGAATGAAAGTACCTGTTTCACTTCCTGTATTCTTGGTGTTCGCGATAATATTTTTCGTGTGGCTTCATATGACGGGCAACGGCAGAAAGATTTTCGCGATAGGCACGAACAGATCCGCAACATACTATTCAGGGGTGCAGACGGACAAGATAAAGTTCTGGTGTTTCGTGATTGCGGGACTGATGAGCGCGGTAACAGGAATATTTTTCGTGGGCAACTCATCGTCGAGCGTGAAAGCTGACATCATGGACGGCTATCACATGTACGCGATTGCGGCGGCAGTTCTCGGAGGTTTCTCTACGGACGGCGGAAAAGGAAGCGTAATCGGTGCGGCAATATCGCTGGTGATTTTCGGCGTAGTGAAGTTCGGACTCGGTACGCTGTTCGGTTTTGCGGATAGTGCGGTGAATCTTTCTGTCGGCGTAATATTGATATTGAGCGTTCTTGTTCCGAACATGTGGGAGGACTGGCAGAACGCAAGAAGAGTTGCGCGTCGTAGGGCAGAGACGGCGGCGGCAAGTAAGGCGTAGTGTGTGTGAGAAACTCACAGCAACATGTGAGAAAAAATAATACATTCAGGAGGTCATATCATGAAGAAGGTTTTAGCGTTAGTGTTGGTGTTATCGTTTGTGTTCGCGGGCTGTGCATTCGGTGCAGACAAACCAGGAAAAGGCATCACTATCGGCGTGGTCTACAAGCAGTCCGGCAACCCATACTTCCAGGCAGGAGTCGCAGGCTTCCAGAAAGCAGCAGACGAACTCGGCTTTACGTTCATGCACGACGGCCCCGACGACGGAAGCTCTGACGGACAAATACGCATCGTCGAGAACTACATAGCACAGGGAGTTGATGTTCTCTGCATCTCCGCGAACGACCCCGCATCACTCGTCGACGTGTGCAATGAAGCCCGTGAAGCAGGCATAAAGGTCGTAACTTGGGACGCTCCCGTTGACCCGGAAGGCAGAGACCTAGATGTTGAGCCGGCAAGCGCAAAAGTTATCGCTCTGACACAGCTCGACTCTATGGTGAAGTCCGTCGGCGGTGAAGGACAGATCGCTATTCTCTCGGCAATGGCTACGGCTCCCAATCAGAACTTATGGATCTCGTTCATGACAGAAGCACTCAAGAGCGGCGACCCGAAATACGCAAAGATTGATTTTGTCGGCGTTGTCTATGGAGATGACGAATACACAAAGTCATTCAACGAGACGCAGGCACTCCTCGAACAGTACCCGAACTTGAAGGGAATAATCGTCCCGACAACGGTAGGTGCTCCGGCTGTCAGCAAATGCATCATGGACGCAAAGAGAAACGTAAAAGTTACCGGCCTCACACTTGCTTCCGACATGAAAGAGTTCATAAACAAGGGCATAGCGGACGAAACATTCTTATGGAACCCGACAGAACTCGGCTATGCGGCATCATTCGCGGCGGTTGCGTTCGTGAAGGGCGAAATTTCCGGCAAAGACGGCGAAACGTTCAATGCTGGCGAACTCGGAACGCTCACGATTGAGAAGGCTGCGGACGGCGGAACTATCAGCTTCTTGAACAAACTCAACGTCTTCAACAATGACACAGTAGACGCATGGATTAACATTCTGTAGTGTGTGATAATTATTGCCCGGTGTAATAGCCGGGTTATTTTTTTGTGTCAGAGAATAATCTTTGTGTCGTTCGGCGTAACATCCCGGCGCATTGTCTGGTACGCTCTTGGTGATACGCCGTATTTCTTCCTGAACATCCGCGAAAAGTACAACGCTTCACGAAAACCGCACATCCTCGCCACCTCGTGAATATTGCTCTTCCCGCAGTCAAGGCTCAAAGTTTCGGCGGCTGTCTGAAGTCTTTTGTCCCTCAAGTACTGGTGCGGAGTAATCCCGATTTCTTTCCTGAATAGTTTTCGCAGATAGTCATAACTGAACGGCAGAGAGTGAAGATACTTGTCGAGTTCAAAATTGCAGTCATTGTAGCTCCTGATGATTTCGCTCTCTATATCCTCGACTACTTCACTGTGCAATGTCTCTTCCCTGTTCGACACGATATAGCACGAAATAATATCTCCGTATGCAGAAAGCAGTGCCGCTCTCTGTCTCGTCTCCCTGTTGAAGTGAAAGAACGACGCACTGAACGCATTAAGTATGAACTTGTTTACGTCGTCGTGAATAAGTGCAGGAGTTTTCAGCGTGAGTTTCGGGTTGAGCATGTTGATGTGTATGTTGCAGAAACCCTCGCTGCCCGAATTTGAATGTGGTATATGCGGAGGAATTATCACTACGTCGCCTTCCTGGTACTCCATCGTGAAATCATCGAACACAAACGCACCCTTCCCGCCTGTACAATAAACAAATTCCCAGCCGGTGTGAGCATGTCGCAATACGGAGAACGTAAGAGGGTGTCTTCCTGCATATATAATATTGTTCATGATGACGTAATTTTAGCATAAACCGTTTTATGTATAAAATTGCCCGTTTGAAATATATACGCCGCAAAAAAAATCTTCATAATATTCATATCCCAAAAAATTTATTTCGCATCGGGAGGTGCAAATACATATTATGAGTCGTACTGCAAAATTTGTATGGACTGTAATAACAATCGTACTCACTGCGGTTGCTTGTTACTCGTTCACAACAATCAGTGCTCAAAGCGGCGTTACCGGCGACACAATCTTAATGCGTCTCGGTCATGGTCAGGCGGGGAATTCCGAAATAGGCGGCACTATCGCTTACTTGTCCGACCTGGCAGCAGAAGACCCCGGCAAGAAAGTTCAAGTGTCCGTTTACCCCGGCAGTGTCTTGGGAGGAGAGACGGCAATGATTGAGCTTGTGCAGGCAGGAGTTCTCGACATGGCCAAGATAAGCGCGAACACTCTCGGACAATTCGACGACAGATACACGATATTTTCACTGCCATATTTGTTCGTGGGTCAGCAGCATTATTACGAGGCAATGGCGAAAAGTCAGCAGGTCCGCGAACTGTTCAACGCGACAAAAAACAGGGGCTACATTGCTATAGGCTATTACGCGAACGGATCACGAAATTTTTACCTGAAGGAGAATATTCCCGTAACGAGTCCTGAAGTCCTGAAGGGCAAAAAGATTCGTTCTATGCCGAGTTCTACGTCTATGGCGATGATTGAGGCTATGGGCGGCTCTCCTGTTCCTATGGCGGCGGGCGAAACATATACTTCATTACAGCAGGGCATTGTTGACGGAGCAGAGAACACCGAGTTAGTTCTGAACGTGGACAAGCATGAAGAGATAGTGAAGTCTTACACGTACACCGAACATCAATACACGCCGGACATCTACATAATCAGCGTAAAGACATGGGACAAACTTTCTCAGGAACAGAAAGACTACATGCTTGAATGTTTCGTGAAGCTCAATGAAAATTTCGTGAACAAGTACAACAGGATGATGGACGACGCGATCAACGAGGCGAAAACTTACGGCGTGAACATCTACAAGGGCATAGACAAGACAGAATTTATCGAGGCCGTACAGCCCATACACGCGGGATTTTTGGCGAAAGGTGCACAGTATAAAGCCCTGTACGATGACATACAGAAATACGCGAAGGGAGGCACAGCAGAATGAAAGCTCTCGTGAAGTTCATGAATACGATTTTGCGTCTGGTGCTGGCTGTAATGGTCGGGGTAATGGTGGTTGCGTGCTGTTATCAGGTAGTAACGCGCTTCATACTGAACGACCCCAGCAAGTACACGGAAGAATTTTTGCGTTATGCGCTGATATGGCTCACGATGCTCGGTGCTCCATACGCTTACGGTGCCGGGAAGCATCTATCAATTGACCTGCTCGTAATGAACTTCAGCACACGCGGCAAAAATATCGTGCGGGTGTTCGTCGAACTCGTTGTGCTGGTGTTGAGCCTTGCGGTGTTTGTGTTCGGCGGGATTGCTGTAACACTGAATGCGGGCGGACAGATTTCTGCGGCAATGCAGCTTCCGATGGAGTGCTACTATGCGTGTATACCCGTCGGAGGAGTCCTCATGGCAATATACAGCGTGGACAGACTGTTGGACGCATTGAAAGACTTGAAGAAGTGAAAGACTTGAAGGAGGGATAATCAACTATGGAACTTCAGGCGGCAATATTATTAATCACTGTATTTTTCCTGCTGTTAATCTTCAATGTACCAGTATCATACAGCATAATAGCTTCTGCGTTCGTAACAATCACGGCATTCTTGAGCTTCAATTTCGGGACGTTCGTATCAGCCCAAAAAGTTATTGCGGGGATTGACAGCTTCTCACTAATCGCCGTACCTTTCTTCATACTTGCGGGGCTTCTCATGTCCAGCGGAGGAATTGCACGCAGACTAATCAACCTCGCAATGTTAGTACTTGGCCGGGTGCCCGGTGCTCTGGCTCTGACGAATGCGGCGGGTAATGCTATGTTCGGGTCAATTTCGGGGTCAGGTATTGCGGCGGCTACAGCTATCGGCGGAGTAATGCTCCCACTCGAACATGAAGAGGGCTACGATGACGGATTTGCGGCGGCTATGAATGTTGCGACTGCTCCCGTCGGACAGCTCATCCCCCCGACAACTGCATTCATAATATACTCGACAGCAAGCGGCGGGACTTCAGTAGCTACTCTGTTCATGGCCGGCTGGATTCCTGGTTTGTTATGGACTGTGTGCTGTATGGTGGTTGGCTGGTACATTGCGAAAAAGTGCGGTTACGTCCGCAAGGCAGAGAGTGTTACGTTCGGTCATGCGCTCAAAGTAATATGGGACGCAATTCCGAGTTTGTTCCTGATAGTGATAATCATCGGTGGCATTCTGTCAGGATATTTCACGCCGACGGAGGCTTCCGGAGTAGCTGTTGCGTATGCGTTTATACTGTCTGTGTGCTTCTACCGCTCGATAAAGCTCTCGGAGATCCCTGAAATCCTCGTGAACACCGCGATAATGACGACCGTAGTAATGCTCATAATAGGCGCGTCGTCAGTGCTGTCGTTTGTGCTGTCATTCACGGGGCTTCCGACGGTGATAAGCAAAATGGTATTGGGCATAACGGACAACAAATATATTCTGCTCCTCATCATGAATGTATTTCTGCTGATTGTCGGAACGTTTATGGATATGGCACCCGCGCTGTTAATCTTCACGCCAATATTC
>CAJOED010000042.1:12896-18907 GCA_905233335.1 uncultured Synergistales bacterium | reverse complement strand
TTGCGTATTCCCCAGTTCAGTAACGGCATACCGATAGTGAGTGCGGCTACGAGTCCGACGGTTGCAACTACCATTGATATACCCATGAAGTCAGGATAGCCCTTCTCCGTGAAAATTGCTGCGGCACTTCCTGCTGCTCCGTGTCCTGCAAAGAATGAATATATTGTTGTTATTCCCCAGTTCGGCGGCATTGTCGTCCATATTTTTGAGAGCAGTGCGCCTATTCCCACTCCGAAAAATAATTGCGCTCCGTATGTTCCTGCAGCTACGAGCGTGTAATCCATATATGAACGTGCTCTTTTGCTGTCAAAGCTGCTTCCGAATACTAAGCATGTGAGTATGATGATTATGAGGAAGTTGGGATATTTGCCTATCATCGGTGATATAGGGACGATGTTCAGCAACTGCGGGCCGCATATGAGTAATAATATTCCGCCGACTACTGATGAGGGCATGAATATTCTCTGCAGTACCGGGAATTTTTCGCGTACGATCCAGCCGATGCCAAGAAAAATATTGAGTATCATGAAATCCATTAGCAGATTCATAAAGTTCTGCCTCCATAATTCTGCAAAATTTTCCTTCGCGCGTTGGAATGTGAAATATATTATCAGCACAGTTTTTATTTTTTCGGGGGAAAATAATAATGACGTATGAGCAGATTGAAACCTTCATAGCTATTATGACTTACGGAAATATAACATCAGCCGCAAATTTCCTTCACGTATCACAGTCGACAGTATCAACGAGAATACAGCTCTTAGAGGACGAACTCAATACGCCGCTCCTCATTCGGCACAAAGGACACAGAAACGTAGAACTCACTCCGTACGGCCAAGCATTTCTCCCGCTGGCTTCTCAATGGTCATCACTATGGAAGGACGCAAGAAACTTACGGACGCTCGCCGACATTCACACGCTCACAGTAGCAAGCGTTGACGCAATCAATAATTATACGTTCGTGCCGCTGTTCAGAGATCACATTGCGCGATACCCCAACATACGTCTTCACATTCGCACGCATCATTCGGACGAGATACACGGACTCATCACACACAGAACGGCGGACATAGGCTTTGTGTTTTCGCGTTCACCTTACCCCGATATAATTTCGCGCCCAGTGTACCGTGAATTGATGTACCTCATATGCCACAAGGACAGCGATTATTCAGACGGCGTGAAGTGTTCGGAGCTTGAGCCGGAAAAAGAAATATATCTTCACTGGGGGCTTGACTTTCAGCAATGGCACAACAGATATTTTTCGCCGGAGAGATATTGCCTCGTGAGCGTGAACACCGGGTCAATGATACAGCACTATCTTGATGAGCCGGGACGCTGGGCAGTTGCTCCGATGTCTGTAGTGCGAGCCATAAGCCACAACACTAACCTGAAGTACTGCACACTCGCTGAGCCTCCTGCGCCGAGAATATGCTACATGCTCACGAACAGATACCCGACGCAAAGACGACGTGAAGCCATAAATATTTTTGAGCGCGAACTTGATGAGTTTATTGCGGGCAATGATGACATTTGCACGTTCGAGTCATGGATGCTCAACACAAACAACAAGTGATATTATTTCCGGCGTCAGCTCTGTTCGTCCCGTCATCGTCCCTATGGATAAAAACAACATGGATTAACCAGCAGCTATTTCGGTTGAGGTCGGTGTTCCCGGATCTAGCTATGGCTACGGTGCCGGGTGCGCTGTTCAGTGTGTGGCACAACATTTCGGGAGCACTGCTTGCGAGCGTGTATCACGTTCAAGGAGGATACGCACATGCACATTCACGGAATACAGCGGACATTCACGCCGTCATTACAGCAGGACGCACACCGTAGAAACTTTCTCTCTGTTCCTGCAAAACAGAATGACCTTGTGAACATTTCGGACATCGGGAGGAGACTCAACGAGAACCTGCAGAAATCTTCAAGGCTCGAAAAGGCAGAACTCACCGGGAGCTTTCCTCTACGGGCATAAAGTTTACGACACTGCACAGCCCTTCAGCACACCGACGATTTTCGACGCGGACGGAGAACTCATTGCGCCTCCCGATACACAAATCAGCCTCACGGACTCACATGATGATGAGCAGAAAGCAAAAGTAATCTTTATCGGGGGCATGAACACAAACAGAGCGTGAAGCGTGGTACTTGTCAACAAAAATTTTTGCGCGTATAATTCAAACAATTTCACATAATATAAAGGTGGAAGGAGTGGGAAAAAGCCCTCTCCTTTTTTTATTACGCGGGATAAAACTATGAACGAAAATTTTTT
Organism: uncultured Synergistales bacterium; assembly: GCA_905233335.1. Classification (GTDB taxonomy): domain Bacteria; phylum Synergistota; class Synergistia; order Synergistales; family Aminobacteriaceae; genus JAFUXM01. The sequence continues at coordinate 16,632 of CAJOED010000042.1, read as the reverse complement.
GCGGCAGATTGAGAACATAATAACAAGTTCAGGCTATGAATGCGTGCACGTCGGAGTTCGTACGGATTTCGGACGAATGAAGATACAGATACTCATTGACACTCTAGGAGGCATAAACGTAGAGGACTGTGAAGCCGTATCAAAGAGAGTGAATAAGTTTCTTGATGACAACGCAGACATGCCAGAACTCGACAAGGGACGATATTATCTTGAAGTCAGTTCGCCGGGTATAGAGAGACCGTTATACACGCCGGAGGATTACGAGAGATTTTCAGGGCGTGAAGTGCGCGTGAAACTCGGTGAACTTCTCAACGGGCGCAAGACTTTCACGGGAATATTGCAGGCAGTCAGTGAAGGCAGAGTGAAAATTTTGTGCGACGGAAACGAGATTAATATACCGTTCGACATCATAAAGGGAGGAAATTTAGTCTACAGGTTTGAAAATGAAAATGACGACAACGATCACAAACGAAAAAAGAAAAGGAGGAAAAAATAAATGCGTCTTGGCCGCGAATTTATAAGTGCGCTTGATACTCTTTCGGAAGAACGAGGTCTTGAAGTCGACGTGATAATTTCTACGCTTGAGGCTGCTTTATTGTCCGCCTACAACAAGTTCAAGCCCGGCAACGCGAAATCAGAGATTCATATCGATCACGAAACCGGCGAAATCACAGTGAATGAAGTACGTACAGTTGTAGAACATCTTGAAGACCCCGAAACAGAAATTACTCTCCGGGACGCACGCTCATTTGACCGCAATGCTGAAATCGGCAGCACAATCAGAATCGAGCGCAACCCGAACGACTTCGGACGCATAGCCGCACAGACAGCACGTCAGGTCATCGCCCAAAGATTACGCGACGAGGAACGCAAGGTCGTATACAGCGCATTCGCCGATAAGGTCGGGGATATGGTAGTCGGTACGGTGTTCAAGGTTGAGGGGGATCAAGTAATCATACAGCTCAACGACAAGACAGACGCTGTTCTCCCGCGCAAAGAGAGAATTATCGGTGAAAAGTACAAGCCCGGCGACAACATGAAGTTCTACGTTCTCGACGTGAAGCAGAACACACGTGGGCCGAAAATCATGCTCTCACGGACTCACCCGGGACTATTGCGGAAGTTAATGGAGCTTGAGATACCCGAAATTCAGCAGGGCATAGTGGAAATCAAGAACATAGCAAGGGACGGTGGAGCACGCGCAAAGGTCGCACTCGTAACGCTGGATCCTGATGTTGATCCGGTCGGAGCTTGTGTCGGCAACGGTGGCACCAGGATTAAGGCAGTGAGTATGGCGTTGAAGGGTGAAAAAATTGATGTTGTATTGTACAGTCAAGACCCGCTAATATACATCAAAAATTCACTGTCTCCCGCTCAGGTTGCGAGAGTAGAGCCGGTGCTCGACAAGGAGAAGACAGCAACAGCTTATGTGTATCCCGATCAGTTATCGCTTGCTATCGGGAAGGCAGGACAAAACGTGAGGCTTGCGGCAAAATTAACCGGGTGGAAAATCGACATCAACACTCTTGAACCCGACAGAATGCCGACGCTAAAGGATATATTCCATGAAGTTTTTGATGACGAATAGCAGCAGAAAGGAGCAAACGCCGTTTGAATAATAAAATCAGAATCTACGACCTGGCCAGAAAATTGAATAAGAGCAATAAAGAGTTGTTAGCCGTATTACAGCAGCTTGATGTACCAGTGAAGTCGCATTCAAGTTCTATTGATGAGGATACGGCAAAAATTGTCGAGAACATCATCAACGAGGCTAGCGAGGCAAAATCTCAGGAGAAGAAACAGCACGGCACGGAGGCCAAGCCACGCCCTGAACAGCCCAAAGCACAGAAGGGAATTTCGGAACGCGACGCAAAGACAGACAGACCCGAACAGCCGGAGAAACGTCCCGAAAAGTTCAGCAGGCCGCAGAACACACATCAGCAGAAACCTCAACAGCCCCCGAAACATGAACAGAAGCAGGAGCAGAAGCCCGAACAGCCAAAGCCAGCTCCGAAACCAGAACAGCCGGCGAAAACGCAGAAAAAGCTCGTGGAACGCCCGCCCATAATCACCGTAATGGGACACGTGGATCACGGCAAGACGACGCTTCTCGACCACATACGGCACGCAAGCGTTGCAGCACACGAGGCAGGAGGCATCACACAGCACATAGGAGCTTACGTTGTCATGCACGACGGAAAACCCATAGTGTTTCTTGATACTCCCGGGCACGAGGCATTTACGGCAATGCGCGCAAGAGGTGCTGACGTTACCGACATAGTTATTCTCGTTATCGGTGCTGATGACGGAGTTATGCCGCAGACACGTGAAGCAATAGATCACATAAAGGCCGCTGGTGTTCCGTTGGTCGTCGCAATAAATAAAATCGACAAGCAGGGCGCAAAACCTGACAGAGTACGCCAGCAATTATCGGAACTTGGTATTTTCGTCGAGGGATGGGGCGGTGATGTCGGAGCTGTCGAGATCTCCGCGAAACAGGGAATAGGAGTCAGTGATTTATTAGAGCGTGTACTGCTTGAAGCCGAAATGCAGGAACTCAAAGCTGACCCCGACGCAAGCCCTGAAGGTGTCGTGATTGAAGCCAGACTCGACAAGGGAAAAGGCCCCGTTGCTACCGTAATCGTGAAGGACGGTACACTCAAAGCCGGAGACATCGTGCTGTTCAACTCCACGTGGGGAAAGACGCGCGCACTTTTCGACTGGGCAGGTAAGGGACTCAAAAAGGCAGGGCCAAGTACACCCGTAGAAATTCTCGGACTTGATGACGTTCCTAATCCCGGAGAAAGTTTCACCGTCGTAAAGACTGACCGTGAAGCACGAAACGCAATAGCCGCACAAAAAGTAAGTGAACGTGATGCTCCCGTTGAGGTCAAGAAGGCTTCTCTTGAGGATCTATACTCGAACTTGCAGGAAGGACAAATGCCGCATTTGAATCTCGTAGTGAAGTGTGATGTTCAGGGTTCTCTTGAAGCGTTATGTGCCGTCCTCGAAAAACTTGCTACTAATGAAGTCGGCGTGTCTATCGTTCACAGGGGAGTCGGAAGGATTGCAGAGAGTGATGTTATGCTTGCGTCAACATCGAATGCTGTAATTATCGGCTTCAACGTAAGGCCCGACGGAAACGCAAAACGTGTAGCAGAATTGAGCGGCGTGGAAATTCGTATCTACAACGTAATCTATGATGTCATTGATGATGTCAAAGCGGCTATGGCTGGATTATTGAAGCCCGTATTGCGTGAGGATACACTCGGAGAAGTTGAGGTGCGGCAGATCTTCAAGATCCCGAAGGTCGGCAAGATTGCAGGCTCACACGTTACCAAAGGCATTGTGCGGAGGACGGCAAAAATTCGTGTTGTCCGCGACGGCATAGTGATATGGGACGGACGAATAGCAACATTACGGCACGAAAAGGACGAGGCGCGCGAACTCAAAGCAGGAATGGACTGCGGGATATGTCTTGAGGGCTATCAGGATTTCGAGCCGGGCGACATTCTTGAAGTCTACGATGTCATAGAGGAGAAACGAACACTTTGAGCGGCAGTTTACGAATGGCACGCATAAACAAACAGTTACAGCGTGAGATTGCGTTAATATTCGAGAGCCAGATAAAGAAGGAGAGCCTCAAGCCCATAATCATAACCGGCGTGGAATGCTCAAAAGATCTCGAACGCGCAAAAGTATATTTCACGGCACTGGAAGCACGGAAACGTCCCGG
>CAJOED010000042.1:0-12860 GCA_905233335.1 uncultured Synergistales bacterium | reverse complement strand
GTGAGGGGTCTTCTTGGCCGGACGATAAAGTTACGGAGGATACCCGCGCTGGAGTTCGTGATTGATACGAGCGAGGACTACGGCGCAAAGATTGACGCAATACTTGACGGGCTAGGCTTCAAGACAAATTACAGGGAGCAGAATAACGATGACGACGACAACGAAATATGATCTCGCTTCCGACACCCTGAAACGTTATGACACATGGCACATATTTACACATATGCGCGCGGACGGTGATGCGGTCGGTTCGGCTTCTGCACTGTTCGAGGCGGGCATCAACGCCGGGAAAAAAGTAACGTGGTACAGTCCCGACTCAATGCTTCCTCAAGGCTTCAAGTACCTCCCGCACTTTTGCGAACACGAACGCCGCGAAGAATTCACATTCACCGACGACGGGACACTGTATGTGTTTCTTGACTGTGCTAACGACGTGAGAAGCGTAAAGGGTTACGACGTGAACGCAAACATCAACTCGCTGAATATCGACCATCACGAGGACAACTCACACTATGCGCGCGTGAATTGTGTTGACGGAAAAGCCTCTTCCACTTGCGAAATGTTGTTCAGGGTTTTCACTGCGGGTAAATGGGACATCACAAAAACTATTGCCGAGAGTTTATACACGGGGCTGTTCACCGACACGGGAGGATTTTCTTTTTCGAGCGTATCACCCGAAACTCACAGAGCCGCCGCAGAACTAATCACTTTGGGCGTTGATCCCGGACACATGACCGACCTCATCACACAGAACAAGACTCCTGGTGGCTTACGTGTATGGGGACGTGCACTGGAGCGCGTAAAGATTTTCGGGGAGGGTGGAATTTTCGCAATGTCCCGACTGTATGTTTCCGACTTCACCGAACTCAACGCAACTAGAACAGAAAATGAAGGTCTGCCCGCGTTCCTGATGAGCTTGATGGGTGTGAAGGTTGCCGCAATGCTCACGGAAAATAATTCGGGCGAAACACGAGCCAGCTTCCGTTCGCGTGAAGGTGCTCCGTTCGGTGCGGGAGAAATCGCGAGGATTCTCGGCGGTGGAGGTCATGAGCGGGCTTCAGGTGCAAACATAAAGGGAACACTTGAGGAATGCGCAGAAAAAGTCGAGGCGTTATTGCTACAGAAATATCATGAATGCTCTCGTTCTCATTAACAAGCCGGAAGGTTACAGAAGCACTACATGTGTTGCGATTGCGCGCAAAAATCTCGGCGGACTCAAAGTCGGTCATGCGGGAACTCTCGACAGTACAGCTCGCGGGCTTCTCGTCCTGATGACCGGCAACGCTACCAGGCTGTGCGAATACGTTATGTCATTGCCGAAAGTCTACAGGACAGTAATACAGTTCGGGGCAGAAACGGACACTTACGACTACTCCGGCGAAATTATTGCTGAACATGACCGCGATAATCTCAACATGAAGCTGATTCGTGATGCACTGTATGAGTTCTCCGGGTTGCGTCTGCAGAGTCCTCCGGCTGTGTCGGCTGTGAAGATTGACGGCACTCCCGCGTACAAGCTCGCACGTTCCGGGAAAGATATAGACATGAAGTCCCGCCCGGTGTTTTTCAGGAGAATAGATATTGTTTCGCCTCTTGATGATGACGGGACATTGACGCTTGATGTTTTCTGCGGTCGCGGAACGTACATAAGGAGCCTCGCTCATGACTTGGGAAAAATTACGGGCTGCGGTGCTTACGTGAAATCACTTGAGAGGGTATCGATCGGAAATTTCACCCTAGAACATGCCAACTCCCCCGAGCAGGAAGAGTACGACATCACGACTCTTCACGAACTCGCAATGAACTTCACGCGCATATACGTGTCGGAAAAGGACGCAAGGAGCTTCACCAACGGCATGAGCATATTGTTGCGTCAGGCAGTCAGAACATCGCGGGGAGTGTGTCCCATGAAGGATATTGTGTGCGTTGAGGGCGATAACTTTTTGGGCTTTGGGACTTACGCGGGCTATGACTATGTGAAGCCCCTAGTGATTGTGCCGAAATCGTAAAACATCATGCTAATCACTATCGGAGCTTTTGACGGTTTTCACAAGGGACACGAGGAGTTATTCAGGATATGCCGCGAGAATGCAGACGGTAATGAATGGGCTGTCGTTACGTTCTGGCCTCACCCGTCAGAATACATGCACAGAATAGAGCACTCACTGTTCACCCTCAAAGAACGCGAACTGTTACGGCGGGTGCTCAATATCCCGAACATGTACGTACTGTGCTTTGACGACGCACTAATGAACTTGTCCCCCGTCGACTTCTGGCACTTGTTGCGCGCAAAAATTCATGTTTCCGGGCTGGTAATGGGAAGTGATTTTCACTTTGGGCGGTGTCGTTCTGGAAGCGCGGAGTTTCTCTCACACTTGGCCAAGTCTGAAGGCTTGCGGAAGATCGTAATTGCTGACCTTTACGACAAGGCGAAATACTCAAGCTCAAAAGTACGTGAGAAGATTATTGCGGGTGATGTGGAAGGGGCACGCGAAATTCTCGGCTGTAACTTCTTCATGATGAGCCGCATAATTCACGGCAACGAACGCGGACGCACTATGAGTTTCCCTACCGCAAACCTTGCACTCGATGACGGGCGCATTATTCCTGGTTACGGTGTGTATGCTGTCGGTGTGCTGGTAAATCATGAATGGCACTGCGGAGCTTTGTCCATCGGCAACAATCCGACGTTCCATGATGTTCACGAGACGCGCGCGGAAGTCCATATACTTGATTTTGCGGGAGATATTTACGGCGGTGAAGTTATCGTGTGCTTCCTGCGAAAAGTACGGGACATGATAACATTTTCGGGAAAAGACGAACTCATGAGGCAGATAGCGAATGACACCGACGAATGCAGAAAAATTTTCGGGGAGGTGAGAGATGACGACAAAAAATTTTTCGAGCGCGTAAAAGAAGTATATTATTTATCAAAAAATTTTATCCCTGAAATAATAAAACTAGTATAGAGAAGATAATATGTTAATAGATTCACATTGTCATATAAATTCTGAAGAATTGCGCCTGGACGCACGAGGCATAATTTCGCGCGCCATTGATGCTGATGTCCGCAAAATGTTAATCGTCGGCTGTGATTATGAAGATTCATGTGAGGCTGTTGCTCTTGCTGAAACTTTCTCACAGCTTGGGCTTTACGCTTCTGTCGGAATACACCCGCACGAGGCAAAACGTTACGACGACATACCCGGAGAATTTCACCGCCTCATTCACAACAGCAGAGTAGCAGCAGTCGGGGAAATCGGGCTTGACTATCACTATGACCATTCACCGCGCGACGTGCAGAAAAAAATGTTCGAGCTTCAGCTTGAGTTCGCAGAGAATAACAACATGCCGGTAGTCCTTCACATTCGGGAGGCAATGAGGGACGCAATGGAGATTCTGACACAGCACAGGGGCTTGAAGATGCTGTTTCACTGTTACAGCGGAGGACTTGAGTATCTCGATGAGGTTTTGGGCATGGGCGGAATGTGTGCGTTCGGAGGAGCTATCACGTGGAAGGGTGCAGGTGCTGACGAACTGCGCGAGATAATACGCCGTATACCTGCCGAAAATATCCTGCTCGAAACTGACAGCCCGTACATGACTCCTGTACCTTTGCGGGGAAAACTTAATGAGCCGGCAAACGTGAAGTACGTCTACGATGCTGCAGCGCGTGAACGGAAAATCACCGTCCCTGAACTTGCAGAAATCGTCGAACGCAACGCCAGGAACTTTTTCGGGTGGGATTAGTGAGTCATGTTTGAGTTCAGAGTAACAGCAGAGTGTTCACGAACAGGAGCGCGCGCCGGAGAATTTATCACGCCTCACGGAGTAATACGCACGCCGGTATTCATGCCCGTCGGAACTCTCGCAACCGTAAAGGCAATGTCCCCTCGTGAACTTGACGAGATTAACGCGCAAATTATTCTCGGCAACACGTACCACCTGTATTTGCGTCCCGGTGCTGAAGTGATTAGTGCGGCGGGAGGACTTCACGAGTTCATGAACTGGCACAAACCCATTCTGACGGATTCGGGAGGGTTTCAGGTGTTCTCACTCGCGAAACTGCAGAAAATCACCGACGAAAAAGTCATCTGCCGCTCACACATTGACGGCTCACTGCTCGAAATGTCCCCTGAATGGTCAATGCACATGCAGGGTGTGTTGGGTTCGGATATTGCTATGTGCTTTGATGAGTGCTGTGAGTTTCCCGCTACCCACGAGAAAGCAGAACAGGCCGTGAAGCGCACGACGTTATGGGCGAAACGTTCACGGGAATATTTTTACGCGCACAACGACACCAACAGGCAGGCACTATTCGGGATCGTTCAGGGTTCTGTGTATGATGACCTGCGGAGGAGAAGTGCGGAGGAGATTACGGGGCTGGATTTTCCCGGTTACGCTGTCGGAGGGCTGTCGGTCGGTGAAAGTCATGAAGCAATGTATCACTCTCTCGATGTCCTGAATGACATTATGCCCAAGAATAAGCCGCGTTACTTGATGGGCGTGGGCTATCCGCTGAATATCGTTGAGGGAATTGCGCGGGGCATCGACATGTTCGACTGTGTACTTCCGACACGAAACGGACGGAATGCTACAGTGTTCACGTCATCGGGACGGCTCAACATGCGCGGGGCAGGTTATGCTGGGGACTTTTCGCCGCTTGACAGTGAGTGCGACTGCTACACGTGCAGGAATTTCACGAGGGCGTACTTGCGGCACTTGGCCGTAACGGGAGAAATTCTCGGAGCAAGATTATTCTCGTGGCACAACTTGCGCTTCACAATCAGGATAGCGGAACAGGCACGGGAAGCAATCATCGCGGGGAAATTCCCGGAGTTCCTCGAACACTTCACCCAAAATTTTCACGATGAGCATAACGGCAACGAGGCGTAATTGTGCGTGCGCGGCATGGTGTAAGTATCGGGTACGTTGTGAGGACACACTGCGGCAAAGGCCGGGCGGCTTCATGATGAGTTGTGCTGTGGGTAATGTACGCTGTCGGAAAGTTCCCGGCGGTGCTGTGTGTAAACTCTTGAGGACTGCTCTATGATTACCATAATGCGAAAAGTCAGCACATTCAACCCCGAACGCAAAATTATCAACGAGGCCGCAAAGATAATCACTTCCGGTGGGCTTGTTGCTTTTCCGACGGAGACAGTATACGGACTCGGTGCCGACGCACTTAACCCCGACGCTGTACGAAAAATTTACGCCGCAAAGGGACGGCCTTCCGACAACCCGCTGATACTCCACGTTCACAGCCCCGAACATGCCGCCCAACTCGTACACATGAACGCACAAGCTGAACGCCTCGCAAAAATCTTCTGGCCTGCACCGCTCACTCTCGTCCTGCCCGCAAAGCCTCATATACCGCTCATCACTCGCGGAGGACTCGACACAGCCGCCGTCAGAATGCCCGATAACCCGACAGCACTCGCCCTAATAGAGGCCTCACACACTCCCATAGCAGCACCAAGCGCAAACATCAGCGGAAGGCCAAGCCCGACCGACGCACAAAGTGTTTTTGCTGACATGGACGGAAGAATAGACTTCATACTTGACGGAGGAAGTGTTGATATAGGCATTGAGAGCACCGTAATAGATCTCACTAACCACGAAAAGCCCCTCATGTTACGCCCCGGCGGAATGTCCCGCGAAATCATCGAGAACGAACTCGGATTAACTCTCTCCGTACCCGGCACTGACAGCGCAAAACGTTCACCGGGCACACGATACAGGCACTACGCTCCGTCAATACCCGTAAGAATATGGCATGAAGAGTCAGACATCGACACACACACAGCAGGCTACATGGGAGTTCATGACACACACAAAAATTTCGGTGATGTTGTTCTGTTCGATGACTTTGCGAATTATGCGCGGGGGTTGTTCGCTGGCTTCAGAAAGTTCGAGCGTGAAGGCGTTTCGTGTATATTTGTTGAGTGGCCGGAAAGTAATTCGGGAATTTGTGAGGGTTTGAGAGACAGAATAAAACGCGCGGCAGGTTGTTATGTATAATAGAGAAAAAATTTTCATGAAGGAGTGAAAGCAGGAAAAAATGAGCTGGATAATTTTAGCGTTAACTCTCGGCGCATCAATCACATCTATAATTCACGGCGTGTTTATGCTGTTCGGTTCACTGTCAGTAACAGGGGCGGCACTTCCCGGAATACCCTCAACAATGCTTGCGGCACTTCCCGTAATATCTGCTGTGTTCGCGTTGACCGGCGGCATAATCGCGTTCAACCAAAGCAAATGGGGCGCGCTGTTCCTGTTCATTGCTACGGGGCTGTGTGTCCCGGCTCGTGATACGTGGCTTTACGGCGGAATATATTTTTTTGCGGCACTGCTGTGTTTCTTCTTGAGGTCTCACAAGCAGGAGCAGGACATCTACTATAATGATGATGACGGAGGCAATGAAGGAGATTTCTATTACGAACAGGAAGAACCTCCCGCACCCCTCGAAAATTCTCCCGTGAGAAATATAGACCTTTCCACTTTGGACGAGGATATTAATATCAGCGTGAACAATGAACGCCCACAATTACGCCGCCGGATGTCGAAAATATGTCCTGAATGCGGAGCTATCGTTGCGCGTGAAGATCATTTCTGCCCGAACTGCGGGACAAAGTTATTCGTAGCTCTTGATGATGATGTGCCTGCACCGGGACTTGATATTCCTACGCCGACAACACTACGACAGGAACATGAAGAAGAGGACATAGAGCGCGTAAATGAACAGCTGCTCACTCCCATGAATAATTTTCAGGTAGAAAGCGCAAGTGTTGATGAAGATGTTTCAGCACAGAGCGTAAATTATAGTGAAGGTGATGAAGACATGACCAGCGCACAAACAGTGCCGAATTACCGCGTGTTAGTGAAACCCAACAGCCAGCGTCCGCAGAGAAACAACGCATATTCAGAAGAAGCAGCGTCGTCGTATCAGGAATTTTCGAACTCAAAGTACACTCGCAGGGGCAAAAAGCCGAAACGTTCAGCAGGGCGCAAGGTGCTAAGTATGCTTCTTCTTGTTGCGGCAGTGGGAGGAGCTTTGTACTTCCTGCTTGGCCTCCGTAAACTTCCGCCGGGAGATCTTCCTCCGATGGTACGTCAGGACGTTATACCCGTCGTTGACCAGCGCGAAACGTCATCACGAACTCCCGAAAATGTCGGCATTGCGGAACCTGTTGATGTTGTTGTTGCGGAGAATATTTTGCCGAACTTCACACCTGACAGATCCCCCACGAACGGAGCAATCACCGGGAACGGCGTAAACGTCAGGGCAGATCACACGACAGCAAGCGCACGTGTTGCGAGGCTGAACGGCGGCACGAGGGTAGAAGTTCTTGGGTCGTTCAACGTTCCGTCCGGGCAGTTCTCCGGCATTTGGTACAACATCAGGACGGGCGGCAAAACCGGCTGGGTATACGGACGCTATCTACAGCCTTTGGGATCTGGTCTTCCGGCGGGGTACTCGAACGGGTTACTGCGGACTTTCGGAAGCACGCGCTCACAGCTGGTTGATAGTTTGGGACAGCCCACGAGGAGCACAGGATCCACTGCTGAATGGCCGGGACTGACAGCAACGCTCAAGGGCGAGGACATTACGCGCATACGTCTCACGAGTTCGAGCCGAGAACTTCAGAACGGACTGAAGCCGGGAATGAGCCAGACAGCACTCACGCAGATAATGGGCTACCCTTCAAGCGTCAACGGAAGGACTATGAACTACAATGAGAACGGCAAGACCGGACTTAGTGTTCAGCTCGACAGGAACAACGCGATAAGTACTATAACAGTAAGCGAAGTACAGTGATGTATTTTTCCCCCTGTTGTTGTGATGATGACGGGGGGAATTTTTTTTTCTCACTCTAACTCACTACCTCCACTCTAACTCACTACCTCATTTCACGAAGCCCGCTCCACGCAAACGGAACAGCAAGCAGAAACGTCAATGCATCCGCCGCAGGTTGTGCTGAAATTATGCCGGTAAGCCCGAAAAATTTACGCCCGACATGAAGCGCAAGAAACAGCATGAAGCCCTGACGAGATGCCGCAAGAACGCTGGCACGTATTGTCTTTCTCGTGTTCTGCAGAAACATATTCGACATCGTAACGAAACCCACCGAACTGTACACGAGGCATTCATAGCGCAACGCCCTCGCTCCCAGTGCGATTAATTCAGCGTCATCGGGACGGAACAACGCAATAACTCTTTCAGCAACATTCATGGCATAAGCTATGGTGTTATTCTCTACGTTTTGTTCCTTAATACATCCTATCGCTTCAATTTGAGGACACGCAGGAATTTTTTTGCGCCGAAATTGAAGCCGCACACGGGCTGGAATCCCTGACCGAAACCCAAGACCATCGACGTAGCAAAGAATGTTACTCTCGTTACGATTGACACCGCCGCAATCGCTAAATCACCGTAGAAGCCCGCAAGATGATTCATGTACGCAACGGACACGCTCGCCAGCCCCTGACGGCCAAGTGCGGGGAGTCCTCCGGCTGTGATTTCCCGGTAATGAGAAAATTTCGGGCGGAAGTTCTTTATGTTGAGGGGTATGCCGTCTTTTTGTCCCGTTAGGTGAAGGAGTATTGAGAAACTGACAATCTGTGAGAGCATTGTTGCAGAAGACGCACCAGCCACTCCCATATCGAGCACAAAGATAAACACCGGGTCGAGAATGATATTCAGCAGAGCACCGGCGGTAATTCCCAGCATCGACATGAAAGCGTTTCCCTGAAAGCGCATCTGGTTATTCATTACGAACGACGACATTATGAACGGTGTACCAAGCAATATGTATTTGAAGTAAGCTCGTGCACGCGGCATTATCGTTTGTGTTGAGCCGAGAAGCAATAACACCTCGTCCATATACACGAAACCTAGAAACGCAATCACTACTCCGATAATCAGCGACGTGAAGAATCCTGTTGACGCTATCAGCAGCGCGTTGTCTCTGTCCTTTGCACCGAGAGCACGAGAGATGTAGTTTGCGCTTCCCTGCCCGAAAAAGAACGCCACCGCCTGAATGAATGCCATGTACGAGAACACTACGCCGACTGCCGCCGGAGATTGTACGTCAAGACGCGCGACAAAGAATGTGTCTGCCATGTTGTATATTGCGCTGATCATCATGGTAATTATTGAGGGAACAGCAAGACGGCTCACAAGTTTTTCTACGGGATGTGTCGTCATCATGAGGAATTTTTTATCTTGTGCCTGCGATATATTCTGCATTTATTTTCTCCTGAATGTGAATTGATTTTCGTAATTATAATAATTTTCCGTGATACAATACAAAAATATTTATGCGCAGGAAAAATAATAATTTGATGACAAACATAACAAGAAACATACTGGCATTCACACAAGGAGTTATTGACCTGATAATATACTGGCTTAGTTTTTCGCTGGCTATGTCGTTATGGCTTTCCGGGATTCCTGCTGTCTTTGCGTTTGAGATACGTGCATTTTTTGCCGGGACGATGCTTGCGGTGTTCTTCTTCAACTCGCTGTACAGTTTTCAGAACTGGATATTTTGGGATGAGATAAAAGCTGTCCTGAAATCTACCGCGTTAATAGTTCTCGTAATTGTCCTGTATCTGTACTCTCAAAAGTTCGATCTTTCCCGCTTCATGATAACGTCAGGAATATTGATTTTTGTTCCGTTGTGCCTTCTTGCGCGCTATGTGTTCAGGAGAATTTTTTTTGCGCTTGGCCTCCTCACCACGAACATAATAATCTTGGGAGCAGGACGAACAGGAGAAATTTTTGCGGAGAAGATTATAGCGCACCCGTTCACGTCGTGCAAAGTTGTCGGTTTTCTTGACGATGACCCGGAGAAGCAGGGAAAAATTATCGCGGGCTTTCCTGTTTTGGGAACGCTGGATGACTTCATGAAGGTTTACGGAGAATACAGAATAGACGAGGCAGCGTCGGCAATCTCTACTGCATCAAGAAGCCTTCTCACGCACATTCTCGACATCGTAGAGTTTCACGTGCGGCAAGTTCACTATATCCCCGATATGTATATGCTCACGACGTTTTCGGCATCAATGCATGACGTTGACGGACTGCCTGTAATTTCTGCCTCGCAGGGCTTGCTCAATCCCATCAACAGAGCGGTAAAAAGCACGTTCGATTACGTCGGAGCAGTTTTTGCGATTGTGATATTTTCGCCGGTCATGTTGTGGGTGTCGTGGAAGATAAAGCGCACGGACGGCGGAGAAGCTGTAACAGTTCAGGAGCGCATGGGCTGTAAGTTCAGGGCGTTCAACGCGTACAAATTCCGGCTCGTAAGACGTTACGGGGCACTATTGAGGAACACGGGAATTTATGAGCTTCCCATGCTGTTCAACGTCCTCAAAGGAGAAATGAGCCTCGTCGGGCCTCGTCCGTTAATGCCGAAAGAAATAGAGAATTGTGATGATGTCATGCGGAAAATCTACACGGTGAAGCCGGGCATTTCGGGATTCTGGCAGGTAAGCGGCCGGAGCAATATAGACATGGAATTACGCGGCGAAATGACTTTATACTACATACGCAACTGGTCATTATGGCTGGACATCGTGATACTTCTACGAACTCTTTATGTGATGATTAGCAAGATGATAACAAAACCGGGCCGAACAAACTGACCCGGTGAAATTCTCTCATGCCGACGGAATACCGTAAGCACTCTTGGCAGAATATACCGCCCTCATGATTGCTTCCGACACGACAACAGCCGCAAGACTCCCGACCGCATTGATGTCCGCATCAACTTCTCCCAAAGACACCGCGTAAATACTATCTCCGTCCGCGCCGGTGTGAACGGGTCTGATTGAGCGCGCAAAGCCGTCATGAGACATGTCCGCAATCTTGCAGAGATGGGATTTCGTGAATTTTGCGTTCGTCATGAACACTGCAAGCGTTGTATTCCATGCGAAACCGTGAGCGTAAAATTCCGACTCAATATCGCCGTCATAATTTCGGACTCCCGCTATCTTCTCTCCTGTTTTGTAGTTGTAGATGTTGCCGAGTGAGTTCAGTACAACGACAGCTCCCGCGAGAAGTTCTCCCGACCTGACAGCGTAAGACCCGACTCCCGACTTCATGCAGTGCTCCATTCCCGCAAGTTTCCCGACGGTTGCTCCTGTTCCTGCTCCGTCAAGCAGAATAGCCCATAGCTTTGTCCGGCCTGATGTGAGCATCACCGACAGTGAGATCGAAAATGCACGACTGACACACAAGAGGCACAACTACTCCCCCGGCATTGAAGCCGATATTACGTTCCTCTAAATACTGCATGACACCGCCGGAAGCCTCAAGCCCGTAAGCACTTCCGCCTGAAAGCAAGACTGCGTGTATTCTGTCTGCAGCGGCTAAGGGTTTCAGGAGTTCGCTCTCACGACTCGCGGGGCCTCCTCCACGAACGCTCAAACCTGCCGGAGCACCTTCCGGGAAAATGAACACCGTACAACCTGTGCCCGCAGTGAGGTCTTCAGCGTTTCCGATTGATACGTTCGCGAATGACTTTATGCTGACTTCCTGCATTTATGGCTGTCTTCTTGGCCCCGACGACGCAACTGCTTCAAGTATGTCGTATCTGTCCATCTGCAAATGTTTCGTCATAGCAAGTGCTTCCTCTATCGGTATCTCGACAATTCCGCCCTCTTTCGTGCAGATTACGCTTCCCGAACGGCCTTCCGCAAATGCCTTCACAGCATAATAGCCCATACGTGTTGCCGTCTCTCTGTCGCGTCCCGTCGGAGCACCTCCGCGCTGAATGTGTCCTAGCACCGTAACACGCGGATCAAGTCCGAGTGCTTCGTGAATCCTGTTGCCGATGTCGAACGCACTCCCGACACCTTCAGCAACCACTACCATGAAGTGTGTAGCTCCCGCAAGACGCGCATTCTGTATTCTCTCGACAATATCACGCTCAAAGTCAAGCTCACGTTCCGGGACAAGTACAGACGTAGCCCCGACCGCAATACCGACGTACAGAGCCAGGAATCCTGCATGACGACCCATGACCTCAACGACAGAACATCTCTCGTGGGACTGCATTGTGTCGCGTAATTTGTCGATGCAGTCTATTGCGGTGTTGCAGGCAGAGTCAAAACCGATTGTGTAGTTCGAGCAGCCGATGTCGTTGTCGATTGTTGCGGGGACTCCCATCACAGGAATGCCGAGCCGTGAAAGTTCAAGCGCACCCTTGAATGTTCCGTCGCCGCCTATCGCTATAATGCCGCCGAGTCCAAGCATCTTGCACGTAGCAACTGCCTTTTCGCGCCCCTTCTCCGTCATGAACTCCTCGCTTCTTGCTGTGTAGAGCACAGTGCCTCCGCGCCCGAGAATGTGCCGCACAATGTCAGTACTGAGTATCATGAAGTCTCCGTTGATGAGTCCCTGCCAGCCGCGACGAATACCGATGCACTCGATGCCGAAATGCATAGCCGTCCTAGCAACCGCACGCACTGCCGCATTCATTCCTGGTGAATCTCCGCCGCTGGTGAGAACGCCGATACGTCTTATTTTTTTCTCCATGTGTGAAAACTTCTCCTTCATGAAAAATTTTTTTGCTGTAGTTTTTGGAATGTGAAATATAATATCACGCCTTGCGAAAAAGTTAATCATGCGCTAGAATTTCATGCGTCCAAAATTTGCGGACGTAGCTCAGTTGGTAGAGCATCAGCTTCCCAAGCTGAGGGTCGCGGGTTCGAATCCCGTCATCCGCTCCAAAGAATGAGAGTAACAAGATCCCGTGAAGTTTGCGGGGTCTTTTTGTTGTGTGATGACTTACAGCACTCGTCGTAATAATGAGGGGTAATTGTCGCTAATGAAAACGTGAGAAAAAAATCGC
>CAJOED010000041.1 GCA_905233335.1 uncultured Synergistales bacterium | reverse complement strand
CGTAAATCTCTCGTCATACGCTACAACTTCACACCCGGCATATTCCGTTTTGAGTTCACCGATAATTTCTAGAATGCGCTGTCCTGCCTCGCTGTGTTTTCCGTCCGTCCTCAACGGAAGACCGACAACGATTACTGCCGGCTCATACTTTCTCACTGACTCACGCAAATTTTCACGCCACGTTTCAGAAGGCCATACGCCCAAGCCCTGCGCAATAATTCGTGATGGATCAGAGATTGCTGCTCCTGTTCTGACTGTCCCGATGTCGAGCGCGAGAACTCTATTTGACATTCCCGATAAGTTCGCGGATTTTCGTCAGTGCTTCCTCCAACTTTCCGCCCTCACGACCGCCGCCCTGAGCTACATTCTTACGACCGCCGCCCTTGCCGCCAAGAACAGCGCACGCTTCCTTCACGAGAAGCCCGGAATTTACGCCCATGTTCACGGCTTTATCGTCCGCCATGACTACCAGCTGACATGACTCATCATCACCGATTGACGCAAGAATTACGACGTTCGGTTCTGGCCTCGCGCGTGCCTTGTCGCCTATATCACGCAACATGTTTGCGGGGATGTTCGGAAATCTCCCGACCTGCACAAGAATCCCGTTCACCTCTTCACGCTCCAAAAATCTCTCGGAGTTTTCGAGAAGTTCTCGTAGCTTCACCGCCTGTATCTCACTTCTCACCGTCTTCAGCTCGTCAACAAGTGCACGTGCTTTTTCGTCTATGCTGTCCTCGTCGGTTGAGAGCAATGCAGTAAGAGACCGCCGCAAAGTGAATAATTTTTGCAGGAGAGCTACTATCGTCATGCCCGTAGCCGCAAGTATACGACGTGTGCCCGACCCGATACTTTCCTCACGCAGAATCTTGAAGCACCCGATGTCGCCCGTCCTCTTCACGTGAAGACCGCCGCAAAGCTCCATAGAGAAGCCCGGAACGTTCACAACACGGACAACATCACCGTATTTTTCGTCGAATAGTGCCTTTGCTCCTAGTGCCTGCGCCTCTTCCTTTGCGTGTTCGGAAATATCTACGTCAACATTCGCGAGGATTTCAGCGTTGATTATGCGTTCTGCTTCTGCAATTTCAGCGTCGGTTACGGGTGAATGATGAGTGAAGTCAAACCGTAGAAATTCGTCCGTAACGAGTGAGCCTGCCTGCCTCACATGCCGGCCAAGTACCCTGCCGAGTGCCTCATGCAATAAGTGAGTCGCTGTGTGATTGCGCCTGATTGCTGCTCTGCGTTCGTCGTCAACAAAACATAGTGCCTCATCTCCCGCGTGAATTTCGCCTTCTCCCGCGAAACGTGCCGAATGTACGATGATTTTTCCGTGTGGTATGACGTTCGTAATTTTCACGTTATGGCCGTTGATGCTCATAGTCCCGGTATCGCCGACTTCCCCGCCTCTTTCCGCATAAAAAGGTGTCGTGTCAAGTACAACCTCGAACTCCGCCGGTGATGTTATGCTGTCAGTCCTGCCGTCCTTCGTGAGAAGTGCTATGACCTTTCCGCTGTCTGTAGCTCTCTCGTAGCCCGTGAATTTCGTTGCGCCGTATTCGTTCTCTAATTCCGTGTACACATCCCCCGATAACGCGCTCTTCTTCTGCTTGCTTGATGCCCTTGCACGTTCTCTCTGTTCGTTCATTGCTCGCCTGAAGCCGTCGTCGTCGAGAGTGAAGCCCTGCTCCTCTGCCATTTCGCGTGTGAGTTCGGGCGGGAAACCGTAAGTGTCGTACAGCGTGAATATTACGTCGCCGGGTATCTCGTGAATGTTCTGTGCGTTGAGGCGCGAAATTTCCCCGTCGAATAACTCCGTGCCCTGCCGCAAAGTTTTGTTGAACTTCTCCTCCTCAAGAGAAATTATCTGCTCTATCACCGGCCTTTGCGTAATGAGTTCGTGATATGTATCTCCCATTATGTTTATGAGAATGGGCATGTACTCATTCAGGAACAACCCCTCAAAGCCTAATAACTTTCCGAAACGAACAGCCCGACGCAATAATCTCCGCAATACATAACCGGGGCCGTCATTCGATGGGAGTACACCGTCCGCAAGCATGAACGCAACACTACGCACATGATCCGCTATAACCCTTGCGGCCATATCGCTTGATGAGTTCGCACCGTAAGTTATTCCGGCACGTTTGCAGGTGTGTTCGATGAGCGGGGTGAACAGGTCGGTCTCGTAGTCAGTATCAACGCCCTGTATCACCGACGCAAGACGCTCTAATCCCATGCCCGTATCTATATTCTTGTGAGGCAGCAACGGGAGGCTTCCGTCCTTCTGTCTGTCGAACTGCGTAAAAACCAAGTTCCATATCTCCATGTACCTGTCGCAATCGCACCCAACGCCGCAAGTTTCTTTTCCGCAGGAATACTTTTCGCCCCTGTCGTAATATATCTCACTGCATGGTCCGCACGGGCCGGTTTCACCCATGAACCAGTAATTCTCGTCCTGGCCGCAACGGTAGATTTTGTTTTCGGGGAGAAATTTTTTCCACACGCCGAACGCTTCATCGTCATCAAGATATACAGTTGCGTATAATCTTTCAGGGTCAAGCCCGACGCGCTCCGTCAGAAATTCCCACGCCCAAGAGATAGCTTCATTCTTGAAGTAGCTCCCCCATGTGAAGTTTCCGAGCATCTCGAAAAATGTATGATGTCTTGCTGTCCTGCCGACGTTCTCGATGTCATTCGTACGGACGCATTTCTGACACGTTACGACGCGCGGGTATTCAGGGGTCTTTATGCCGAGATAGTACGGTTTGAGTGGTACCATTCCGGCAATCGTGAACAGCAGTGATGGGTCTTCCGGGACGAGTGAGAAGCTCTGGAGATGTTTTGCGCCTTTCTCCTCCCAAAACTTTATGAACATATCGCGGAGTTCGCTGGCTTTTCTGTACTGCATTATTCTTTTGCCCCCCTCGTGAACTTGTCAATGAACGGCTGTATCAAGTCCATCGGTATCGGGAAAAATGTCGTCGTGTTACGTTCGCCGGAAATTTCCCGGATTGTCTGAAGGTAGCGCAACTGCAGGGTAACGGGTGAAGCCTCCATCTTTTTCGCCGCCTCTGAAAGTTTCTCTGCCGCCTGGAGTTCACCTTCTGCCGCTATGATTTTCGCGCGTCTCTCTCTTTCTGCTTCTGCCTGACGTGCCATAGCCCGCTTCATTCCTTCAGGGAGTTCAAGCTCTTTCACCTCAACCGCACTAACCTTAATGCCCCAAGGGTCTGTACGGTCATCAATGATTTTCTGTAACTCCTGGTTGATTTTTTCGCGCGATGAGAGCACCTCGTCAAGTTCTACGGATCCCACGACAGAACGCAATGTTGTCTGTGCAAGCTGGCTTGTTGCTACGATGTAGTTCTCCACCTCGACGACCGATTTTGCCGGGTCAAGCACGCGGAAATACACGACAGCATTAACCTTTATGGCTACGTTGTCTTTTGTGATGACTTCCTGAACGGGAACATCAAGCGTCAGTATTCGGAGGTCAACCGTTACTGCTCTATCTATGAACGGCACTATGAACACGATACCCGGCCCCCTGCTCCCAACGAGACGGCCAAGACGGAACAGAACTAACCGCCTGTATTCCGGGACAATCTTTATTGCTGTCGACAACACTAACAGCAGTATGAACAACGCCACGAATGCGCTCCCTATTCCTGAAATTACCGAACTAATATCACTAATATCTATTACCATGAGTTATTCTCCTTTCTTCTCTATTACTATCATTGCGAGGGCGTAATCTTTTTCGTGAGTGATTGAGACAAATATTTTTGCGTCATTCATTGCGAGTTTCCCGGAAAGTGAAATTTTTGGTACGCCGTCATCACGCAACAGCGCAAAATTCCCCCCGAACATCACCGCTCCGAAATCAGCCCCCGATGCCTTCACGAACGCTTCACGAGCCGCAAACGATGCCGCATAGCTCTCAAAACGTCCCGCACCTTTTGACTCACAGTATGCTGTTTCGTCAGGGGTGAATATTCTGCTCCTGAAATGTTCGGAACGCAAAGCCCGCTTCATTCTCTCAACACTGCAAAGATCCGCGCCGATGCCAACAATCATTTGAACAAATTTTTGAACTTGTCGAAAAATCCCGGCTCATTCTCACTCACAGGAGCTTTCATTTCGTCAGCAAGTGATTTTATGAGTTCGCGCTGTCTGTCTGTGAGCTGTGTCGGTATCTCGATAAACACATGCGCATAAAGATCTCCCGTAGAGTTCAGTACGGCGTTGAGTTTCGGCATTCCTTTCCCTTTGAGCTTCAAGACTTGGCCGTGTGAAGTCCCTGCAGGAACAGTAATAGTTTCTTCTGTGCCGTCGAGGGTCTTGATTTTTGCTTCCGTCCCTAAAACAGCCTGCGGGTACGTCAAAATCAGCGTTGTGTGAAGGTCTGCTCCGTCGCGTTCAAAGTTCGGGTTGTGCTCAACGTCAATAACGAGATAGAGATCTCCTGCACTTCCGCCGTTAGTACCTGCCTCACCTGCACCGGGAATACGCATTCTTATTCCACGACTGACACCCGCAGGAATTTTCACCTCAAGTTTATGCTTTTTGCGAACTTGGCCGCGTCCTTTGCACTCGTCGCACTTGTCCCTGATGATTTTTCCCGACCCATGACAATCAGGGCATGTCGTTATGCTCTCGAACACTCCGAACATCGTCTGCTGTCGTGTCCTCACCTGCCCCTGCCCATGACAGCGTGAACATGTTTCGGGTTTTGTGCCTGGTTTCGCGCCCGTGCCGTTACAGTGCTGGCATGTCTCCCACTTCATGACCTCAATATCGCGCGTTACTCCCTTCATTGCTTCAAGCAGAGTAATTTTCACGACCTGTTCTATGTCGTCGCCGCGTTGTGATGCATTCGGGTTTTTGCTTCTCCGGGAAAATCCTCCGCCGAAAGCCTGTGAGAATATATCGCCGAACAGATCTCCTAAATCCACTCCGCCCATACCGCCGAACGGATCATTATTCGGGCCAGTAGTGCCGAACTGGTCATAACGTGCGCGCTTTTCCGGGTCATTCAGAACTGTATAAGCCGCGTTGATTTTCTTGTACTTTTCTTCTGCTCCCGGCTCCTTGTTAATATCGGGGTGATACTGTTTTGCTAACTTGCGATATGCTTTCTTGATGTCGTCATGTGATGCGTCTCTTGGGACACCGAGAATTTCATATAAATCCTCCAACCGTTAAGATACCTCCCTCAAAAAAAATTAATTCCCCTCCGCTTACTATCAACGGAAGGGCATTATGAATTTTCCGTGATAATTAGCGCGTTCCTGTACGTCTTCTCTGTGCGGGGCGTGCAGGAGCTTCAAGTCTGCGTTTCAGTTCGATGGCCGGCCTGTAGTCCGGGTTGATTTCGAGCGCGTGGTTTACCATCGTCAATGCGTCATCCCGTCTGTTATTGAGCCTGCTTGCCGACAATGCCGCCCAATATGCCGCGAGATAATTCGCTGTCGGTTCTGCCTCATATGCGGCTGTGTAGCTCTCGTATGCCTGCGTGATCCTGTTTGCGCTGTAGCGTGTGTATGCTTCTCTCTGCATTGCGATAAGTTCGCGTCGTCTTGCGGCTGGTATCGGGTACGTGAGAATCATAGCGGCTTCCGTCGAGCTGTTCGGGTCAAACGCTGGGAGTTCCTTAATGAGCGTCTCCATTTCGGCAACTTCTGCGGCTTTCCTGTTGACTTCACTCTCACGATTAACGAGTGCTGCTTCCCTGTTGTTGAGTGATGTCGTGTTGTCCTCAAGCTGTTTGTTCCTGCCGTCAAGTTCTGTTTCTTTTGCTGTGAGTTCCTGCTCACGTTTCGCGATTTCTGCCTCGTGAGTGTTCACATTGTCGGTTGCGTCGGCAAGTTTGCGCTCATTCTCTGCTACGGCGTTCTCGCGGTCTGCTACGGCATTTTCTCGTGCGGTCAGTGCGGCTTCTCTGGCTTTGAGTTCCTCCTCAAGTGCGGCGAGTCTTGCACCGGTTGCTTCACGTTCTGTGAGTGCTGATTCTCTCTTCACGAGTTCGGCTTCACGTTCTGTGATTTTGTCGGCGGCTTCTTTGGCGGAAATTTTCGCGTTGAGTTCTGCTTCACGTGCGGCAAGGTCGGCTTCTCTTTTCGCTAGTTCTGCTTCACGTGCGGCAAGTGCTGTTGATGCTTCCGTGAACTTCTGGCTCTCCTGTGCAAATGCCATTTCCCGTCGTGCTAATCCTGCTTCACGGGACATGATGTCTTTCTCGCGCGTGTTGACCTGAGTCTCCCGGCCAAGAAGCACTGCACTTGTCCCGGAAATTTCGCGTGTCTTTCCTGCAAGGATAGCGGCGCGTGAGGCAAAATCTTTCTCGTCCTGCACAAGTTTCGCTTCACGTTCTGCAAGTGATTTCGTGAGGGCTTCAAGTTCTGCGGCTTTGGCGTTGAGTTCTGCTTCACGTTCTGCAAGCGGGTCAGGCTCCGGGGTGTCTGTGAGTTCTTCGGGGGCTTCTGCTGTTGCCTCTGCCTGTACTGCTTCTGGCTGTTCGTCTGCCGGGTTTGCTTCAGGCTCATCTGCCCATAGTGCGGGAACAAATAACATTACCAGCAAAATGAACAGTGCTGATTTTCTGAACATGATATTAATATCCTCCCTGTGTGAAAAAATTTTGTGTTAATTCTATAATAACCGCAACTTTTTAACAAACAAGGGGCAATCCTTACTAAATATCTCTGCGGGAGAAGTATATCGCGCCACTGAACAAACGATGGGCACGACACACTACAACACACACGAGCACGAGAGCAGGATGGCGGCACATAACGCGGGCAGGCGGGAACACGTGAGAAGGAAAGTACGACGACATGTCCACCGTCCAGCCCGGAACATTACGCCATGCCTCCTTTACGCCGTATGTAGTAGAACGCCGCGCCAATTATTACCCACGCAACAAGGAGCATATACGATTCGTTGCCGAGAGAAACATTCAGGCCGGGAATGGGTACGAGTAGAAGCACTGCCATAGCCAGCGACAACATGAAGCCAAGTGCACCGAAGATCATTATGTCGGTACGTTTTTCGCGCCACGCATACTTGCATGATGATATTGATGTGTACGCAAAGCCTATGGAGCCTCCGATTGATGCCATGTCGAACACCCAGCCCATTACAGCACGACCCATAAGGCACGTTGCTCCCGCTACGATCGTGCAGAATAACCCGGCATGTGTCGGGACTCCTTTCTTGTTCAGGTACATAAACCAGCGGGGTATCATTCCGTCGCGCGACATTGAGTAGAGTAATCTGCTAGTTGCTGTGTAGAAACCGATAATTCCCGTCAGCATTGCCGCAATCACTGACGCAACAATCACGAACAGTCCCGTCCGGCCAAGTACCATAAACGACGCGTTGAGTGTCGGAATGCCCTGAATGCCGCCGAGATTGTGAATGTCATCAATATATTCACTCCACCCGGAATAGACAGCAGGAAAGATAGAACATGCTACGAGAGTCAGAGCGATATACACAAAACCTCCGCAGATTATGCTGGTGTCCATTACGACCTTCACTTTGTCCGACGAAAATTTCGACTCCTCCATGAGCTGCGGCACTATGTCGAATCCCACGAATGACTGCGGCCCCGTAACGAATACAGCGATAATTTGTGCGGCTATTCCTTTCGTGAAGTTTGCGCTCACAGGGTGGAACATCGGATGAAGGTGTTCGGAACTTGCATGCGGGCTTGCGAGTACTCCTCCGATTATGATTATTATTCCTCCAAGCAGTATCATTACCAGTAACGTCTGGAGTTTGCCCGTAATATGAACGCCCATGAAACTTATGAGCATGAACAGCAACAGCGCACCTACAGCCAGCAGCATTTCGCCGAAATATACATCGTAGCCCGACACAGTATAGTGAAAGCCGAACTGAAACGCCTGGCCGAACACCGCACGCATAATGAGATTCAGAGCCGTAGCGTTGAGGGGGATAACTGACAGATACGACAGCGAGAGAAACCATGCGCACAAAAAGCCGTGATGTTCGCCGAAAGCCATTTTTGCGTAAATGAACTCGCCGCCCGTGAGAGGGAATTTCTTTATCATGTAGCTGTAGTTGTACGCGATTATCAGCATGACGAACGTAGCAAGCTCCATAGCTATTAACGTCCCAAGAGGTCCGGCGTTCTTGAGGAAAACTGTTCCGGGCATTACGTACGCGCTCCAGCCGATGACACAGCCGAAAGCCAGCGACCAAACATTTAACGGGGTAAGACTTCTATTCAAGTGTCGTTCATCCTCTAATATAGAAAACATTTCGTGTTTGAGTTCTGTCCTTTTTCTGGTATGTTGACGTGCATTATATCACGGCATAAATCCCGCAAGGTGCTATACTAAACTTTTATTGCAATTCACATAACAAAAGGGGCTTTGCTTTATCACCATGACATTTTTCAATCATCTAGGGGAATCATTTATAGAACTTACTATGCTTCCGTATCTGCTTGTACTGGCGGTGTTTCTTGGCGGGAGAATGGCAAC
>CAJOED010000040.1:3642-14816 GCA_905233335.1 uncultured Synergistales bacterium | reverse complement strand
CGTGTCTTGGCGATTACGGCTACACTGTATACAGGTTTCGGGAACTCGATCGGCGGGAACTGTGCGGAAAATCCTCCCTTTGTCGCGAGAGTATGACCCACGCGCGCGCTCTGCAGTTTCGGGATTGCTACGATGTCGCCCGCGATTACTTCTTTTGCGTCTTTTCCGTCCTTGCCCGTCATGAACTTGAACGAACTTATGCGCTCATCTTCTCCCCTGTTGACGTTGTAGATGTTCGTACCTTCTGATGACAATTTGCCCGAATACACACGTATGAACGACAGCTTGCCGACGAACGCATCAGCCATTACCTTGAAGCACAATGCAGCGAACGGAGCGTCAACATTCGGTTCAACCTTCACGCCGCCTTCAGCATCAACTGCTCCGATGTCTACGGGTGATGGGAAATAGTCCGCTATGAAGTCCATGAACTGCTGAACACCGACATTTGCCGTTGATGACAGAGCGAACACCGGCATGATACGCTTTGAGGCTACTGCTTTCTTGAACGTGCGCTCAATGTCAGCGTCGGGTATAGTTTCGCCCTCAAGATATTTCTCCATGAGTGCGTCGTCCATTTCTACTGCGGCTTCCACGAGTGCTTCTTTTGCGCTCTCTGCTTCTCCGGCCAAGTCAGCAGGGATTTCGCCCTCCGTGAACTTCCCGGAACCGTCCGGCTTGTACGTGTATGCTTTGCCCTTCATGACATCGACGACACCCGCAAACTTTTCCGCCGAACCTATCGGGAGCATTACTGGTAACGCATTCTGTGAGAACTGGCTCTTGATGTCCGCAAGTACTTTCTCGAAATCTGCATTCTCCCTGTCCATTTTCGAGATTACGAACGCTACGGGTGCGTTATGATGTCCGGCGTACTCCCAAGCCTTTGAGGTCTGGACTTCAATGCCGCCGACGGAACTCACGAGGATTACTGCCGTATCAGCAACACGGATAGCCGCGCTCATTTCGCCGGTGAAGTCTGCGTAGCCGGGTGCGTCGAGAACGTAGAATGTTTTGCCTTTGCGTTCAAGCGTTAATAGTGATGTGCTGATTGAGATGTTGCGTTTCTGTTCTTCTGACTGGAAATCGCTTACTGTGTTGCCGTTCTGGACACTGCCCATTCGTGAGATGCTGCCGTTGTCGAAAAGCATTGCTTCAGCGAGTGAGGTTTTTCCTGCTCCGCCGTGTGCACATAGGGCAAAGCTCCGTGTGTCTTCGGGTTTACGTACCCCCATAGTAATAAACACCTTCCCTTATTGATTGTATCTGTGAGAAAATTTTTTTTTGATTGTTCGTATTATATATTACTTTTCAGCGTCAAAGAAATTTTGTATTATTCCCTTTATCTCTTTCAGCGGCAACGTCTTCAACATATGCCCCTGCGGTTTCAGTGCCTCAATCTTTGCTATGCTGTCAGTGTCCGTCTTGGCCGTCAGGAACATTACGGGTATATTCGCCGTGTCATTATTCGCCCTCAAAGCCTCCAGCACCTGCGGACCGTTCATTTCGGGCATCTCATAGTCGAGCAGTATCAGGTCAGGTTTCGCCCGTGCAAGAATTTTCAGCGCATTAGCTCCCGAATTTGCCGGCAACACCTTATAGCTTGTGCTCAATCCCTCGCGCAACGTACGAATCATTACAGCGTCATCATCAACGAGTAATAACGTCTTCTGTAGTTCTCCCGCGTTCTGTGTCAGCCCGGAAAGTTTTCCGCGTATCTCGTTGGCGTTGAACGGCCTCACGAACGACATAGCTCCGGGGATATTTGCGCCGTCGATTTCCGCCTGATTTCCCAGCAGAAATATTTTCGTACCCGTGAATGTCTTTATGCGTTCAGAACTCTCAAGCCCGGCCAAGTTCACCAGCACTATTCCCGGAATATCTTTCACATCATCGCCCGAACGCGCCGGAAAAATCTCGAACGTATCACCCAAAGTTTTTACCAGCATATCAGCTCCCATAGTGGGACGGTCGCTTATGTACAATATTTTTTCCTTCATGCCTTGCTTCCTTTCACATAATAATCACGTAATAACTATATATCCTTCAATGCTTCCTCAAGTCCGCTCCAGTCTGCCGCATCAGCACACGAGGCTATGACGTTGAAGCGTTCTGCTTCATCATCGGGTATCCTGTATTCCCGCAGCATTGACATTATGCCGTCAATCGAATCACTGTCGAACATCCCGGCAAATTCCTTTATCGCTTCATACGCTTCATAGAGCTTTTCAGGAGTGATGAGTTCGGCGTTCTCGTCCTGCTTGTACAGGGGCGCAAGTTTGTCGAGATATGAACGGTAATTCGCAAGCAGTTCCGGCGTGAAGTCATGTATGCTGTCAATGTCGCTGTTATTCCCGCAATCCTCCAAGTATGCCGCCTGTGATGACAATTCCGACGCTCCTATAAGCCTTGCAGAACTCTTCAGCGCATGAACTTTTATCGTGTAATTCTTGATGTCTTCTTCCTGCAACGCAGATTATTCTGTATGGAGTTGTAGAACTGCTGTAACGTTTTCGCTAATATCTCTTCCGTTGCACAATTCTTTATCGCTTCCGAATAACTAAGTCCCGTCGTGTGCTGATAGAATTTCTCAAGCTCTGACGGTTCACTTTCTTTTTCTTTTTCGGGAGTAACTTCTGCTTCCTGAAGCAATATTTTTTCAGCAGGTATGTATTTCACGAGTGCCGCCTCAAGACTTGCACCCTCAACCGGCTTTGACAGGTAGTCAGTGAATCCCTCCTCAAGATATTTGTTCCTTGCACCGCTCACAGCATCAGCAGTAAGACAGATTATCGGTGTCTTGATGTTCAGTCCGTCCTCTTGAGCGCGTATATGATTCATTGTCTGCGTACCGTCCATCTGCGGCATTCTCTGATCCATGAGTATCAGGTCATATTTCGTTTTCCGGGTCATGGTGAGGGCTTCTGCTCCGCTTGAGGCTGTATCAAGCTGTATCTCCGTCTTGCTCAACAATCCCTCAATAACCGTCAAATTCATATCAGTATCATCAACGACAAGTATATGTGCATCGGGTGCTTTGAACGATTCCTGATACGCCCGCATAGTGTGAACATAACGGTCGAATCTGTCGTGGAAGTTCCCGATCGGCTCTTCAGAGATTACTCGCTGGGGTAAATATATCGTGAACGTGCTGCCTTTTCCGTATTCGCTCTCTACCTCAATGCTTCCGTGCATGAGCTGTAACAGGTTGTGCGTTATCGACAGGCCAAGCCCGGTGCCTTCTACTGTATTGTTCTGCACGAGGTCTATACGCTCGAACTTCTTGAAGAGCTTGGAGATGTCCTCTTCCCTTATGCCTATTCCTGTATCGCTAATCCTGAATACCAGGTTGATGTTCTCCCTGCCGTTGTCCTCGTAAGATTTTTCGCCCGAAACAGCAAGTGCCACGCTTCCCTCATGAGTATATTTCACCGCGTTATTGAGGACGTTCGTAACAACCTGACGCACTCTGACCTCGTCGCCGTAAAGCTCATCAGGCAGTTCCTCATCAACTTTCACGGTGAACTTGAGATCTTTCTGCCTTGCCTTGAACACTATCATATTCGTAACGTCATTCAGGACAGAACTCAACCTGTAATCACTCTCTGCAATCTCCATTTTCCCCGCCTCAATCTTTGAGAAGTCGAGAATGTCATTGATGATAGAGAGAAGATTTTTCCCGGCACTTTCTACGTTGCGGGCGTAAGTAGTAATTCTGTCGCTGGTACTCTCGCGGATAATCATCTCGTTCATGCCGAGAACAGCATTAATCGGTGTGCGTATTTCGTGGCTCATGTTGGCGAGGAACTCACTCTTTGCGGAGTTTGCCCGTCGTGCCTGCTGCATTGCTGCCTTTGCGAGTTCGAGTGCCTCCTCAAGCTGTGCGCTGCGTTCCTGCTGCTCTCTGTGAAGCCTCGTGGTGTCCGACACAAGAATAATGTAGAAACCGGGATTCACCGCGTAAAAGTTGAACTGCTTGTAGAAAATTTTGTCGTCAATATCGCATACTATATTCACTTCATACAGCGAATTTTTCTGTGTCCCGAACGCTATAGAGTCCGGCGCAAGTGCGTGTGCCATCGACTGTATCTGCTCTTCCGTCCCGTGCAACATCGGCACAATCTCATCATGAATATACGAGTTGAAGGTGTCGTGAATGTTTCGTGGGAGTATGCTTCCTTCTGTGAGTTCGTCGCTGACGGTAACATGATAGCGGCCTATAGCCATGTATGCGATCATCTCGAACTGACGAGCGAGGATTTTATCTACAATCGTCTGGTACACTTTCGAGTTGTTGCATTCCCTTTCTGTTATGAACGCTATGACGTTGCCGGTGAGGGGGTTGCGTGTCATCATTGCGGAAAACTCCACGTAGCATATATTGCCGTTCTCCCGCCGTGAAAGCAGAACTTGACGAGTGCCGCTTTTCCCCTTGATGTATGCATCGAGCAGTGAGTCTACGCTGAAAGTTTCGGCGAACTTCCTGCGCTCCATGAAGTTGATGTAGTGCCGGGCGCGGAGCTTCAGCATTTCGGAGTACACGGTCTGTTCTTTGTCGGTGGTGAAAATGTCCTTGCCCCTGACCTCCTCAAGAACATCAAGCGTAATATCTGCTCTGAACATTCCCAGCGTAAATTTGTCCTGATGATAGAAATTCTGCCCTATTGCGTCATAGCTCGTCCGTATTTTTTCCTCGTAATTCTTGAACAGCGTAATGTCCGAAAATGTTATGTAGTTGTAATTTTCGCCCGCTATCTTCATGAACGAAAAGTGAGCACTGCACCATATGACTTTGTTCTTGGCCGTAATCTTCCGTATCTGTATCGTGTGAGATTTGTCGGGAGCTTCATGATGTTCAAGCATGTAGTCAACTATGGATTTGTCTTCCGGGTGAATTATTGCGCTGAAATCTCCCGTAGCGTTGTAGCTTGTGGCGTTTTCGGGTGTATCCTCCATCATTTCGACGTATTCAGGGGATACGTAGACGGCTTCAGGTTTTCCGTCATCGTGCACGTGAATTAATATTGCGCTGTTGCCAATCTGTTTTATGGTGTCAATAAAATTCTGTCGCTCATCATGCTGGGAATGGCACATAAAAATTTTTGAACTCCTTAATATAATTTTGCTAGATACAGAGTAATTATATTACTACACAGAAAAAAACGAACACCCCTAAATTATTATTACATTTACGCCCGATCAAAAACTAAATACTCATTGAAATCCAGCCAGACTTCTCCCCCGATATGAAAATTTCCGTACGTATTGCCGGACGATATGACTCTTAATGCTGTACCGTCCACATCAACCCGGCAGTCATTCACATCACCTAGATAGTATTCGTGAATCATCCTGCCGCGCAAAATTCCTCTGTCTGTGCGCATAGTCATATTTTCAGGACGAACAGCCACTACCACATCACCCTGTTTATCTCCCGAATAATTCATGCGCTGTCCTCCGGCAAATTCTATCTGTCCTTCTGAAGCAGTCCCCTCTATGAAGTTTATTTTGCCGACAAAATCAGCTACAAACTGGTTCGCAGGATTACGGTAAATATTCATCGGTGTGTCGGTCTGCTGAACTTCTCCATGATTGAACACTATAACTCTGTCGCTCATGGCCATTGCTTCTGTCTGGTCGTGCGTTACGTATACGACGGTTATTCCGAAGCGTTTCTGGACATCTTTAATCTCGAAGCGCATAGACTCCCTCAATTTTGCGTCGAGATTACTTAGCGGCTCATCAAGAAGTAACACCTGCGGATTCGACACCAACGCCCGGCCAAGTGCTATACGCTGCTGCTGACCTCCTGATAACTCGCTGGGCATTCGCTTAACGTACGGCGACAAATGAACAGCCTCAAGGATATTCATGACACGTTCTGTTATTTCGGGACGCGGGGTATGTTTTATCTTCAACGGATACGCAACGTTATCAAAAACATTCATGTGAGGCCATACAGCGTACGACTGGAAGACCATACCTATGTTTCTGAGATTCGGCGGAACAAATTTATCTGCACTGCTGACAACGACATCATTAATCTTAATCTCGCCCGTAGTCGGTCTCTCAAAGCCGGCTATCATCCGCAACATCGTAGTTTTTCCGCAGCCCGAAGGCCCCAGCAGTGTGATAAATTCGCGGTCATTGAATTTATCGGTGAAATTCTTGATAATCTGTACACTGCCGTAATTTTTCGTAATATTATTCAGAGTTATAGAAGACATGTAAAATCACTCCCTGCACTAAATGGAAAATTCACCTTTTGTCAGCTTATTCAAGAGCCAGTTCACAACAACCACCATTATCAGTATTCCCGTTGCGATTGCGCTTGCTGTCTGCTGGCTGTGATAGGTCTGGTACGTGAAGAGTTCGTAGCCTATTGTCTTTGTGTCGGTCGAATATAACAGTGTCGACATCGTAAGCTCGTAGAAGCTCGGCATGAAGATCAAGAACCACCCGGCTACAACAGAAGGAGCTATAAGCGGCAGAGTTACGTCCTTGAAGCTGCGATGCCATTCAGCCCCGGAGATTAGTGATGCTTCCTCTAATGACGGGTGAATCTGGCTCATTGCAGATACGATTGTGCGCATTCCCATCAATAAATATTTCACAATATAAGCTACTATCATGATTGCGAGCGTGTTATAGATATTTATTCCGAAACGTCCCGACATCGTCATTATCAGCGCAAGAGCAATTACGACGCTTGGAGTTCCGCTTCCTAGAGTGATCAAGAAATCCGGGATCTGCCGACCTCTTGCTTTCGTTCTCGTTAAGAGCCAGGCCATTACGCACGCAATAACTGTTCCTGCAGTTGCCGCCACTGATGCAGATATGAGGCTGTTTTTCGCTGTGTCGAGAATAGCTTCCCGCGTGAAGAGAATGTTCCAGTAACGCGTCGTGAAGTTTGCACCTGAAAGAGGCTTCCCGAGATTTTTCGTGAATGATGTCATTGCTACCGTCGCAAACGGAATTATTACGACTATCAAGGCGAATACGGCAACCAGAATCGTTACGGGTAACCTCCATTTGCCAAGCTCGACGATGTTCGGTCGTGTCGATTTCCCTGATACTGTTATGTACTGCTTCCTGCCGCAGACGAAATTTGAGACGTACAGCACGATATTAGCAATTACCATCAATGACACAGCTAATGTAGTTGCGTCCGTGAGTCCTTCTGCCGACCCCACATAAACATAGTCAATAATTCTTGTGGTTACGGTGTCAATTTGTCCGGGTGCGCCGATTATTGAAGGTATGCCGTAACATGAAGCCGCCGACACAAACACCAAAAGTCCTGCCGCAACGATTGAGGGAAGCATAATCGGGAATGTTACAGTCATTACAGTTTTCAGGGGAGATGCGCCGGAAATTTTTGAGGCTTCCTCAAGGGAAGGATCCATTTTCTCCATTGCCCTTGAGATTGTGATAAAAGCATATGGATAATAGAACGTCGTCAAAACCCATACGAGTCCGCCTATTGTGTAAATGTTGAAGGGATTTTCGGAGAGGCCGAAAATATTCGCGAGCAACACATTCAAAGTGCCTACACGCGGATTTAACAGCCTCAACCACGCCATAGCTCCGACATAAGGAGGTACCATATACGTCATGACGAAAAGCGTCCTGAAGAAACGCCTTCCGTACATGTCCGTTCGTCCGACAAGCCAGGCTAATGGGAAAGCAATCATCACTCCGAACACCATAGAAAGCCCGGCAGTAATGAGAGTATTGCGCAGAGCATTCCAGTTCAGAGGGTAAGTGTAAATTCTCTTGAGCGGCTCCAGAGTGAAGCCGTTTTCAACGAAGAAGGAGCGGAAAATCAGATAGCACATCGGAAAGACGTTGAACACCAGCAGAAACAACACGATAGCCGAGATCAACGCCGCTTTTACGTCAAAACGAAACTTTCCCATTTTTATTTTCGCCTGTCTTCGCTTATCTTGTCTTTACGCGTTCTTCAAAGTTCGTGCGGAGTTCAGTACGTTCATTCAGGCAGCGTTCCCAGTCAACAGGCATTGCGCTTCTGAATATATCTGCTGTCGGGATTGAGTCATATGGGACTGCCGGAGGATTTTTCAGCACTGAATGCATCCAGCCTTTGACGATATAGCTCTGTCCTTCAGGAGAAAGGAACCAGTCTGTAAGCTCCTCACAGATTTTTGAGTTTCCGTGCGCGCTCCATTCGTCCGTGATGGTCATTATCGGGGACGGGACACATATTACGCCGTCAGTGGGGTAAATCACAGAAAGTTCGCTGTCTTCTTCCTCACGTTTTTTCAGGACGGACTCTTCAAGAATCATGATGACTTTGCATTCACCCGTCTCAAGTTTTGTGAGAGCTACGGAGCCGGACTCTACCATGACATGATTCGCCTTGAGCTTGTCGAAATATTCATAGCCGTATTTGTCTTTGAGTGCCGAAATTGCTACGAGTGCTGTTCCTGCTGTCAAAGGGTTAGGCATGGAGATAAGGCCGTTCATATTTTCGTCATAAGCAAAATCCTTGAACGACTGCGGCAGATCTTCTTTCCTGAAATTTTCGGGATTGTAAGCCAGTATCATGTTGAGATTTCTGACGGGGTACCAGTAGCCTTCGGGGTCGTATTCGAGAGCGATATTGTCGGCTTCTTTTGAGACGTAAGCATGTAACAGACCCATAGCTTTGAGTTCGAGAGCGTATGACGGGTCAGCCACCATGAGCATGTCGCAGCCGAGCTTCTTTGTGTCCCGTTCAGCAGCAATCTTGGCCTGAAGCGTTCCTGTTCCGCCGTAGAAGAACTCGACGTTGTACTCCGGGAATTTTTCGTGAAGAACTTTGGTCATTGCCTCAATAACGTCCTCATACATTGATGTGTAGATCGTTATTTTTGGTTTTTCCGCAGCTCCTGCCGAACATGCGAGAGAGGAGAGAACGATTAATGCAACTAAGAAGACAGTAAATTTTTTCATTACTGAAGACCTCCTGATGATAAATTTTCGGAAATTATAGCCTTAAAACAACATAAAGATAAGTCTTTCTATCATGAAGTTTTTTCGCCGCCCTACGCAATGACTTCACGAATGATACTCATACCCTCGCGCACCAAGTCATTATCCGCCTGGCTTCCCATGTGCCCGACCCTGAAAACTTTTCCCGCAAGCACGCCGTAATTCCCGCCGACCGCAAGTCCCTTCTCACGCAACAAGCTATCAAGTTCCGGCCAAGTGAACTTTTCGGGGACGTAGAACGCCGTAACAGTTGGTGAGCAGAACTCTTCATGTTTCGGGTAGAGCTTGAGTCCCATATCACGACCGAGAGCCCTGCAGAGTTCCGCC
Source organism: uncultured Synergistales bacterium (assembly GCA_905233335.1). Lineage (GTDB taxonomy): Bacteria > Synergistota > Synergistia > Synergistales > Aminobacteriaceae > JAFUXM01. The sequence goes on along the minus strand of CAJOED010000040.1, from coordinate 5,495 downwards.
GCGTTTTTGTGCCGTGTTACTGCCTCACTGACTCCCTCACGCAAAATCATGTTCAGCGAAATGTTCAGAGCATTCACAGCTTGCCAGTCGTGTGTGTACGGCATGTAGTGTTTCGCAGGAACTTCACGCCACGAGTTGTAGCTCTCATAGCCCGCATAGTTCACGCCCTCGATGACTTCCCACGCACGCGGAGAAATCGTCGACACAGAAAGGCATGGAGTGAGCGACAAGACCTTCTGACACCCCAGAAGCCCGATGTCGATACTGCACGCGTCAACATCAAGTTCACAGCCTCCCGCGCTTGACACGAAATCCACTACGAACAGTGCGCCGACCTCATGAGCTATTTCGCCGAGTTCAGCGAGGCATGGAGTGAGTGTTCCTGAAGGTGTCTCACAGTGTACGGCAGTAATGACTTTGGGCTGAAACTTTCGGGCGTGCTCACGGACTTTTTCGGGGTCGGGTACGTCGTCATAGTCGAACGCGCAGACTTCAGCATTGACTCCGAACGTCCTCGCCATGTCCGCAAAACCTTCACCGAATAATCCCGACGACACAGCAAGTAATTTTTCGCCTGGTTTCAGTGTGCATTTGAGGGAAGCCCATAATATTGACATAGCTTCGCCGGAAGTTATTACGATGTCGTTCTGTGTGCGCAGAATTTTTCGGGTTAATTCTTGGGTGTCGTTGTAGAGTGAAAAAAATTCGTCCTCCAAGTCTGAACTTGCGTAATCATAATCCCAAGCCGCGCGGATTTCAGGAGGAACGCTTACGGGGCCGGGGACAAGTCCGATTCTGTATCTTTCCATGATGACAATATCACCTCTGCAAACTTCACAATTTCGCTTTCACTCAATGATGAGCTTTCAAGTGTGAGTGCGATATTATCACCGGCATTAACAGCAAGCGCAAGGGGCATAAATGAGCGTGTTTCGAGTACCGCTTTGTGTCCGGCAACATCAAGAACTCTATACCCGGCATCAGATGACATGACACCTTTTGCAGTCCTGACCTCATCAGGAACGTATAAGCTCCCCGTGCCGGCTCCTTCTGTGATTATGACATCGACGGCTGATTTCCCCTGCTCGTAAGTCCTGTAGACAGCACGACCGCCCTCAAACAAATTCACGGTGCATTCACTGACGCAAAGCCATTCAGCACAGCACGCCGACGACAGCAACAGCACGAACACCGCGCTACATATCGCGAACTTCCTGAAGCCATAAACGCCGCACTTGTGAGAGAAACTCATCATATACTCCGCTCGCAAAATCAGGGAATGTGTAGTCGAAACTCTGCCACTTCTTGAATCGGTAACGTATGGTAACTTCACCGTAAATCCCGTCCCGCAAATATATTCTGTGCGCGTGGTCTTTCGTCGAGGCAAGTATCAGGCGTGCTCCGTCGACATATCCCGGGTCAATGTTCACTGCTCTTACTGGTTGTCTGCTCCTGGCCTCAATCGCTATTGATGTACGCTTCCACTCTGCAAGTTCTCCCGCGTCATTCAGTCCCGGAAAACACAAGAACGTCCGTAACAAGTTCGGCGCAATGTCATCATAATAATTCGTCTTGTCGAACGGGACGGGCTTGCTGATGATTTCGGGAACGCCCCATAACTTTGTGAGTTCGTCAATGCTCCACCGTAATAATTCGTCCGTCGGGTAAAGTACACCTGCAATTCTTTTTACTCGTATGCTCAAAACGTAAAATCCTCCCTCGTCTGTCCTGCCGCAAGTAGTGCCATTGTCTGCGGGCCTATCTGGCTGATTACGTCGTCCTGCTTCAGCGTTTCGGGCTGTTCGTGCTCCTGTTTCTGCTCCTGTTCCTGTTTGGGCGGTTCGGGTTTTGGT
>CAJOED010000040.1:0-3500 GCA_905233335.1 uncultured Synergistales bacterium | reverse complement strand
ACGCTTGACCGACAGCCGCCCACCACGTTATGTCCTGTGCGTCATTGAGATCTTCTGTGCAGTCATCAACCGTAAAAATTCCCGGCTTCAACTTACGGAACGCAATAAACCTAGCTCCATTCAGACCCTCAAGACGGACGATAAACTCATCACGTTCGGGCAGTTCGTCAGCATTGAGTTTTTCGAGGCCGTAACCGAACATATTACCCGCCGTATCATTCAGCCGCAAAACCCCACGTGAAACTATCGCGAAAGGCACGGGAGCATTCCACCATTCCGGGTATTGAGGCTCATCGGGATACAGTGCTGATTCGAGCGTGCCCATGAATGACCCGGTATTCTCGACGTATAACACGCTGGCTTCATCGGGGTGTTCTATCTCTTCAGGGTTGACGGGACGCACAATATTTCTTGCTGTAAGCTGCGGGAGGGTCTTAATCATTGCGTCTGCACAGCCACGTTCAACGAGCAGCACTAACTGACCTTTTGTGAGAACGATGATTTCACCTGACACGGGGATATACGCGGCATATTCAGCGGCGGCACCGAACAACGTCCTCAAGAAAAACAGCAGAGTAGATTCGGGAGTTAGTGAGGAAAGATTATAGCTGTTCACTGGCTGTTGTCCATGAGTGCACCGGCAAATTCTGACGGATCAAAGTTCTTCAGGTCGTCAGCTCCCTCGCCGAGTCCTATATAGCGCACGGGAACACGTAAATTTTTCGCTATCTGAATAATCACTCCGCCTTTTGCTGTGTTGTCGTATTTCGTGAGAATTATTGATGTTACCGGGATTATCTTATTGAACGTTTCTGCCTGTGCATATGAGTTCTGGCCAAGTACAGCATCAAGCACCAGCACAACTTCAAGCCGTTCTTCTCCAGCCTCGCGCAACAAGACACGGTGAATTTTCTTGAGTTCCTCCATGAGGTTATGCTTGTCGTGAAGTCTTCCAGCGGTGTCGACGATGAGAACATCAGCCCCGGAACTTTCTGCGGCCTTCCATGCGTCAAATGCTACGGCGGCGGGGTCGCTCCCTTGTCCCTGTGCTATCACGCGTACGCCGGAACGTTCTCCCCATACTTTGAGCTGTTCGACTGCGGCGGCTCTGAATGTGTCGGCGGCGGCCAAGATTACGCGCTTCCCCTGATGTGTATACATTGCGGCGAGTTTTCCTGATGATGTAGTCTTTCCGCTTCCGTTCACACCTGCCATAAGCAACACTAACGGCTTATTCGTGAGCGAAAAACTTTCACCCATTCCCGGCACTGATGACAGCTCATCAACTATTTTTGCGGTGAATATGTCTTTGAGCTGTTCGGGGGTCTTTATGTTTCGGGTTTTCGCCTCGTGTTTCAGGAAGTCGATAATTTCTTCTGTGAAGTCCAGCCCCGTATCGCCTGCTATGAGTTTTTCTTCTAGGTCGTCCCAAAAATCAGCGTCGAACTTTTTCGAGGAAAATAATTTCGAGATGCCCGCGCTCCATTTTTCACGAACGCCCCGTAATAATTTCGTGAACATAAATTACTACCTCTTGCGCATGAATATGAACTCGTAGCCCGGCTGACCAGTCATTGAGTCCCTGTTGCGCATTGAACCGACTACCTGCCATCCGTCGCGGCCTCTTTGAGCCATTTTCTCGGACAATTCCGGGTCAAGAATGAAATCAATTGCGTAGTCATACACCGGCTTTGTCTCTATCCCTGAAAAATTCTCAAAGCTCCCGGAACTAATCATTGCCGCCGTAATCTTGTCTGAAATTTGGTGAAGCTGTAACAACAATAACACTCCGACAATCAGAAGCAGAACAAGCAATAATGTCGTGAAAAATCCTCCTCCGCTTTTTCCTCCTGATGATGATTTTTTTGCGGGTGCTGGTGATGATGATGTATCTTTTGCTGCGTTCTTGCGTGAGGCTAATTTTTCGCGTATTCCCATAACTTTCTCCTTGTGATCTTCTTCGGTTTCTGTTTCTATTTCTGGTGCTGGTGATTCTTCGGGGTCATCTTCCGGCATTGTCGTAGCTTCACTCAATGCACCCAGTGAAGACATATCCCAATCATCGCCGAGATCTTCATCTTCGAGCTGTGTTGTTTCTTCTTGTGCGTCATCGTTAAGCAAACTTTGTTCGGGCATGTTATTTTCTTGCTGTTCCTCCTTCTGATGTGAAAATGCTGCTATATCGTGTTCGAGCTGTTCCTGCTCGTTCATCGGCTCATGTTCGGAAATTTGCGGAGTCTGTTCGTCGTCGTCGTCATCATCACCAAAACTTACGGGTAGCTCCGAAAAATCATCAGTGATGCTCTCTGTTTCCTGCTCCGGCTCCTGTTGCGGCTGTGTGTCATCATCACCGAAATCAATCGGCAAACCCGAAAAATCATCTGCTTCTTCCTGCTGTTGTTGCGGCTGTTCGTCGTCATCCCCGAAATCAACCGGCAGACCTGCAAAATCATCTGCTTCTTCCTGCTGTTGCGGCTGTTCGTCGTCATCTCCGAAATCCACCGGCAACCCCGAAAAATCGTCATCTGCTACTTCTACCGGCTGTTGTTGCGGCTGTGTGTCGTCATCCCCGAAACTTACCGGCAACCCCGCAAAATCATCTTCCGTTGTCGTGTCGTCGTCCGGCTGTTTGTCCTGCTGTGAGAAATCCGGCAAAAACGCTTCTTCATGTTCTTCTTCTTGTTCCGGCTCTTCATGTATGGGTTCAGGGAGCGGCATTTCGTCAAAAGGATTCAAGTCCTGCTCCAAGTCCTGCCGTGCCTGTTCCTGTGCGACACCCAAAGGGGATTCAGACATAGCTTCGGCGATATTCGCGATTAGTTTCTGTTCGGCGGACTGCTGTGAATTGTCAGCGTTGCTCATGAAATCTTCCGGCAGTTTGTACGGCTCCGGGTTGTCGAAATTGAGCGGGTTTCCCGTCATAGCTTCTGCAATATCAGCCATGAGTTTGTCTTCGGCGGTGCGTGTAGTTTCGGGCATGGTAACAGAAACGGGTACGGCTTCGGCTTCAGAGTCATGTTCAGGCTCGTAGACATGCGGAAGTTCATCATCGACATTCAGCACTACATCAGCGGACGGCGAAAATTCCTGCGTTTCTGGCTGTTGCGGCTCTTCGTCGAGCGGCTCATCGGCGAAAATATCTGGCTGTCCGTCGTCGTCAGTTTCGGCGGTGATTATGGGAATGTCAGGTAGTTCGTCGTCGTGTTCGGTGGTGTCTGGCTGTTCGTCGTCGTCAGTTTCAGCGTCAATCACGGGAATATCTGGTAGTTCGTCGTCGTCAAGTTCCGTGAGTTCTGCGACCGGCTCAACTTCTGGTATGATTTCTGGCTGTTGTTCTTGCTGTTCTTGCTGTTCTTCTTGTTCGTCAACAATTGCGGGAATGTCCGGGACTTCTTGTTCCGGCTCCGGCGCGATTGCTTCATCTATGATTTCGGGAGCTTGCGCGTCTTCCGTGAGTGTTTCAGGCGTTGAGGGTTGCGGTGCTTCATGAGGCTCTGCAG
>CAJOED010000039.1 GCA_905233335.1 uncultured Synergistales bacterium | reverse complement strand
GTACAAGGACAGGCTTGAAGAGCAGAGAGCCTTTAAACTAAACTCCAGGCCTAGAGAGATAGATGTCAGGATCATCGACAAGAAATATGAAGATGATGATCGTATGGACAATGCCATAGCGTACCTGTTCGAGAGTCATGTGGCAGACTTGGGCGATGTCGTCGAGTGCGTTTTTGCCGAGCCTGATGAGGTCAAGCGCAAAATTCTTACGCATCCTGTTTTCTGTTGCGGCTGTTGCTTCTGCTGTTGCTTCAGCTCTTTCTTCTGCTCTGATTTTGTCGATGGACTTCACGAATTTTCCTCCTTCGTCTCTTTTGATACACCTTGCTGTTTCTGTTAATTCATGATAGCACAAATCTTCAGATCCCTTACAGTTGAAATCATGAATCAGCTTTCCCAGTGCCGTCGTATAATCTTTGTGCGCGGTGTTCACGTAGAAAATGTACGTCCCGTCGTTGAAGTCTTTTCCCGTCTCCTGAATAACACGCTTCACTGTATACAGCGGAAAATTCCCCCTGAAGACATCATGCTTTGTGATAAATATCACGACTCTTTCACGACGTGCAAGCTCTGAATAACGTTCCCGCTTCTTGAGGGTGTTCACCGTCATCATTGCGCAGTTATAGTCTGCCCGCTGTGGGATTGCACCTTCAGAGTCATTCTGCAGTTCTATATCATACTGTCGGTTTTCAGAATCAACAGCGTATATGTCGAACGTTACACCGTGTGCCTCGTCCGGGCCGTAAAATTTTTTCTGAACGTTCACTGATATTACGACGAGATCCTGTTTGTCCATGATGATGCGTAATACAAGCTGTGTGTCCTTGATATTGTCATCAAAGAATATTCTTGCATAATCATCATCAAGAAAATTTACCTGGCTAAGTTCCTGCTTTACTTCCTCAAATAATTCATTTCTTGCCAAAGTGAAGCCTCCTTCTTTTATCAATAAAACTTTTGCGAAAACTATAAAATCATGGGTAATCTTTGATGCTGTAATTCTTTATGTGAAAACGTGATTTTTATTGCCGCTCGGAACAAGTTTTACTATACTCACAAAAAATGCCCCGCCATTTACGACAGGGCTATATATTTTTTCCTTGTTATGCTGACTTCTCCATGACCGTATACTTCTCGCCGGTCTTTATGCACTTGGCCGGACACACTTTCGCGCATATCCCGCACTTTATGCACTTGCTCTGGTCGATAACAGCCAGGTCATGATCCATCGTGATTGCCTGTTTCGGGCATTTCTTTTCGCACAATGTACACCCTATGCACCCTGCACTGCACACGCTCTTCACCGCCGGGCCTTTCCAGTGTGAATTGCACGCGATAATCACGTCCGCCGTAACAGGAACAAGCGTGAACATACCTTTCGGGCAGTTCTCGACGCACGCACCGCACCCGACGCATTTCGACACATCGACTTTGGGCAGTCCGTCATCACCCATCGAGAGCGCACCGAACTGGCACACACTGACGCACGTCCCGAGTCCAACGCACCCGAACGGACAAGCATTCGGTGAGCCGCCCGGAACAGTTACGGCACTCCGGCAGTCCTGAATACCCTCATACGTCAGCTGTCGCGGTGAAGCCTCACACGTTCCCTTGCACTTCAGGAACGCACGAACAGGAACAGAAGCTCCAGCCTCAACGCCCATTATGCCCGCGATAATCTCCGCAACTTTCGCACCGCCGACACTGCATTTGTTGACCGGGGCACCGTCATTCACAACACCGGAAGCGTAGCCGTCGCAGCCGGGATAGCCGCAGCCGCCGCAGTTAGCTCCGGGTAATGCCGCGCGGATTTTCCCGATACGTTCGTCCTGATGCACCCTGAACACGATTGACGCAACCGCAAGAAGCGCACCGAACACTCCACCCATTATTCCCATTAACGCAAGGGGAGCTACCATTACGTGCATTATGTTCATGTTTCCGCCTCCCTACTTGATTATTCCCGTGAAACCCATGAATGCTATCGACATAAGACCCGCCGTGATTAGTGCCATCGGTAAGCCCTGAAGGCTGTCGGGTATTCCGTCGTTCTCCTCTATGCGCTCACGAATGCCGGCCATCAACGATATAGCAAGCAAAAAGCCCAGCGATGACCCGAACGCATTTACGAGTGAGGCCGCAAGCCCGTAGCCCTCGTTCATGTTGAGGACAGCAACGCCGAGAACAGCACAGTTAGTTGTGATGAGCGGTAAGAATATTCCGAGTGATTTATAGAGTACAGGGTTGAGTTTCTTCAACGCAAGCTCCACGAACTGAACGAGTGCCGCAATTACGAGAATGAATGACAGCGTGTATAAGTATTCGAGGTGCAGGGGGACAAGCAGATAGTTATACGTGAGCCACGTCATGAGGGACGCAAGAACAATAACGAACACGACAGCCGCTCCCATTCCCTGAGCAGTTTTGAGCTTTGAGCTTACTCCCATGAATGGACAACAGCCGAGAAACCGCGAGAGTAATATGTTGTGTACGAAAATGGAACTCACGAACAGCAGGAATAATTCCGTCATCGACATTATGAGTTCACCTCGCAATCACTTTCTGTCTTTTGGCAGAATTTCGCCATTATGCACGAGCCGCAGCCCATCGGACGAGCTTCCGCAGGTGTCGCACCGAGTCCACGTAGTTTTGCCGCGCGCGCCTGAATTGCCCGGAATGCTCCCATGCAGCAGCCCAGCACGATAAACCCTCCCGGAGCAAGCACAACGAGTAATGCAGGCTCAAAGCTCACGACGGGATTCCCGAACCACGTACCAGCACCGAAAATCTCACGGATTGACCCAAGAAACATCAACGCAATCGTGAAGCCTAAACCCATTCCGACACCGTCAAGAGCTGAAGCAAATACTCCGTTCTTTGACGCAAACGCCTCCGCACGAGCTAAGATTATGCAGTTGACGACTATTAACGGTATGAATATTCCCAGCGATTTATTCAGTTCCGGCGCAAATCCCTTCATGAGAAACTCTATCACCGTAACGAATCCCGCAATGACTACGATAAATATAGGTATACGCACCTCATCAGGCACCATTTTACGCAGAAGTGAGATTACTGCATTCGACGCGATTAACACGAACGTAGCCGCTATTCCCATGCCCAAGCCGTTAGCTACACTGCTCGTAACCGCAAGCGTGGGACAAAGACCTATGCACTGTACGAACGTCGGATTTTCGGAAAGTATACCGTTCGTGATGATTTTTACTTTGCTCTGGCTCAATTCTATTCAGCCCCCTTCAAGTTCCTGCTCCAGTAATCAACAGCCGCATTCACACCGTCAGTTACTGCATTAGATGTTATTGTTGCCCCTGATATTGCGCTGATTTCGTCGGGGTTTGATGCCGCTCCCTTCACGACCTTCAAAGGCAGAGTATTTTTGTCGTTGAACTGCTCGTAAAATTCCGGCTCTGTAGATTTCGCGCCAAGTCCGGGAGTTTCGGAATGATTGAGTATGTTGATTGCCTTCACGCTTCCGTCCTTCATGATGCCGACAACGAAATTCACGAGTCCGCCGTAACCTTTCGAGTTCACCGTAACGCACCAGCCGACAATCCCGGAACTGTCAGAAGCCTTCTTGACCTCAGCAACGAAATCATCAGCTTTTGCTTCATAGTCATCAAAATTCTGTGCGGCAGGCATTATGAGTTTCAGAGCTTCATTCTTGGCGGCAAGTTCAGCGCGTTCTATCGCTATTGATGTGAAGTACTGTACGAATCCCAAAATCAGACCCGTAACCGCCGTAACTGCTAGTAACGTTCCGCCCAAGTGCAGAGCTTTTTTCACGCCGTCTCCGAAAGTAACATTATCTGACATTATGATTTCGCCCCCGTCCTCTTGAAGAAATTGCTTTTCGGCGCACCGAGTGTTTTCGGTTCTGTGTACATGTCGATTAACGGAACAGCTACATTCATGATTAGGATCGAGAATGATACGCCTTCAGGATACCCCCCGAACGTACGAATTAACGCCGTCAGAAGTGCACAGCCGAACGCGTAAATGTACTGTCCTTTTTCGCTCATGGGTGAAGTCGTGTAGTCCGTAGCCATAAAGATAGCTCCGAGCAACAGTCCGCCCGTGAAAATTTCGTGAACTGGAAACATTCCGCCGCCGTGATTGAAGAGTGCAGATAGTATTGCTGTAGTGAGTATGTACGTGAGGGGAATGCGAGCAGAAATTACGCCCTCCCAAACGAGATAAGCACCGCCGATAATGAGCAGGACAGCTGACGTTTCACCGATACAGCCGCCCATGTCGCCCGTGATGAGATTCCACCACGACACGTTCGGCATAGTACCAGCCTTCATTGCCGCAAGAGGAGTAGCTCCCGAAATCCCCTGTACCGTCCATGTAGTCATTGCTGTCGGCCAGGAGATTAGCATCATAGCTCTAGCAGCGAGTGCAGGGTTGACGATGTTGCAGCCGATGCCGCCGTAAAACTGCTTCACGATGATTATTGCGAACACAGAGCCGCATACAGCCATCCATATAGGTATTGTCGGAGGGAGATTGTACGCTAATAACAACCCGGTAACTACAGCGGAAAAGTCGCCGATAGTATTTTTTCTGTGCATTACGAACTTATTCCATAGACATTCACTTAACACACACGCGATAATACACGCCGCAATCACAGCAAGTGCACGGAAGCCGAGAAAATACACTCCCATGATACCTGCGGGCACAAGCGAGAATATTACCATGCCCATAATGTTCCGCGTGCTGAACTCTGAATGTACATGCGGTGATGTTGATACTGTTAGTTTTGTTGACATGCTGACTATTTCGCCTCTGCTTTCTGTTCCGCTTTCTTCTTTGCTTCTGCCGCCGCTTTACGTCTTGCCGCCGCAACTGACACTTTGCCTTCTTTACAGCTCTGTGTGAGGTAGCGTGAAGCCGGACAGTTATACGAACAGCAGCCGCACTCTATGCAGTTCATTCCGTTGTTTGCCTCGAATGTTCCGTAGTCCCTGCGCCTTACAGCATGATCCAGCAGTGTCGGGTTGAGGTGCATCGGACAGCCCTCTATACATTTTCCGCAACGAATGCATGAACTTTCTTCCGCAGTGTATGCTGTCTTTTTCGTGAGAGCGAGAATGCCGGAAGTACCTTTCACAACGGGAACATCAATAGACCTCATAGCGAGTCCCATCATCGGCCCTCCCGCAATAATCTTCACCGGCTCATCACTGAAACCTCCGCAGGCATTCACCAATTCTTTCACGCACAGGCCAAGCGGGACTTGAAGGTTTTTCGGCTCATTCACCGCATCACCTGTTACGGAAATTACGCGCTCGGTTAAGGGGCTACCTTCCTCGATGGCCTTGCATATCTGCCACGTAGTTCTCGTATTGAGGACAATGCATCCGACATCAGCAGGCAGTGCGGGCACCAGTGGAACTTCCTGGCCTGTTACCGACCATATGAGCATTTTCTCTGCCCCTTGAGGATATTTCACTTTGTGCGGCATAACCGTAATTTTTGAGTTCTTGTTGCGTTCGGTGAGAGTGGCGATTGCTTCGGGCTTGTTGTTCTCGACAGCAATAACTCCCTTTGCGTCCGGGAAAATCTCAAGCACATAGCCCAATCCGCGAATAATCTCGTCGGGACTCTCAATCATCAGCCTGTTGTCGCAGGATAAATACGGCTCACACTCTGCAGCGTTGACGATTACCCAGTGAATGGGTTTGTCCTTCGGCGGCGATAACTTGACGTGAGTCGGGAAACATGCGCCTCCAAGTCCGACAATGCCGGCAGAACGAATCAGCTTCACGTACTCTGACGGTTCCGGCTTGTGCCCAAGTTCGTCAAGTAATGACGGTGCTGGTGTGTATTTTCCGTCGCTCTCTATGATGATGCACGGCTCAATGCTTCCTGCTACGGTCATGCGCGGAGCAACGTCCTTCACTGTGCCTGACACAGCAGAGAATATCGGAGCAGATACGAACGCTTCAGTGTCAGCGATTTTCTGGCCTGCAAGAACAGAATCGCCCTTCTTGACGAGCGGTGAACACGGTGCGCCGATATGCTGGGACAACGGGTAAACGAACTCACACGGTGTTTGAGGCCGCAAAATTTCGATGGCTTTATGTTCCGTGAGAGCTTTGCCTTCAGGCGGATGTACCCCACCTAAAAACGTCGGCAAGTTCATAGTGATATAACACTCCCCTCATAAATTGTAACTGCAAATAATGAATGTTTGTATTATATCGTAATTAGTGAAAAAAATTTTTTCGCCGGGTAATTTATGTTTCGGGGAAAAATTCCAGTATGTCATCGTCAGGGTCATTCTGTTTTTCGGTATCAATTGCAGAACGAATCGCGCCGATGATTTTCTCGTACAGTTCGAGCATACCGGGAGTCCTGCTCTCTATCGTATCAGTGTCGCCGTTGTCGGAAGCCTCTTCAAGCCGTGCGCATATTTCAGAAAGTTCCGCCGCTCCTATCATCCTTGACGAACTCTTGAGGGCATGAACGACTATTCCGTACTGCTGAAAATTTTTTGACGCACAGAATTTCTTTATGGACGTAATTCTATCGCCGGAACTCATGACGTATTCACCCAGCAAGGTGCGGTAAAGTGCCCTGTCGTTTTGCGAATACCTTAGTCCGACATCAACGCGAATCCCGTTCTCCCTAAGTTGCGTGAAGTCGTCGGTTTCGTCCTGCGTAATGTCCTCTTCTGCTTCCTGTACCCTGATGATTTTTTCTTTCGGGAGGTGTTTCAGGAGCATTTTCTCAAGTGCGCGGCTGTCTATGGGTTTCGTGAGGTAGTCCGTGAAGCCTTCAGCTATGTAGCGTGCTCTTGCTCCCAAAATTGCGTCGGCAGTCAGACATATTACGGGAGTATCTGCGTCGAACTCACGAATGCGATGCAGGGCTTCTGTTCCGTCGACACCGGGCATACGCTGATCCATGAGTATAAGGTCATAAGAATGTTCATGTGCCAGCGTAACAGCTTCTTCACCGCCGGAAGCCGTATCAATCTTGATTTCTGTTTTTTTCAGCAGTCCCATAGCAACAACAAGATTAAAATGCGTGTCGTCAACTATCAGTACATGCGCAAGGGGTGCTTTGAAGAGTTCGTGATAGTGTCCCTTGTTGATGATACTCTTCTCGAACTTTTCCCGGAAATTTCCGACCGGCTCACACGAAATTATTTTCTGCGGGATTGTCAGCGTGAACACGGAGCCTTTTCCGTAATTACTCGCTAAGTCAATGCTGCCTCCCATTTTGCCGCAGAGTAACTGAACGATAGCGAGTCCGAGTCCAGTGCCTTCTATGGTGCTGTTGTGTTCGAGGTTGACGCGCTCAAAACGCCGGAAAATTTTGTCGATGTCTTCTGATTTTATGCCTATGCCCGTATCTCTCACCAAAATTTTCAGCGGAAGAATATCACCGGGCTTTACGGTTTTTGTGTTCTCGCTGCTGACGGAAAAATTTACGCTTCCATTGTCAGTATATTTCACGGCATTAGTCAGTAGGTTTTGTATCATCAGCCTCATTCGCATTTCGTCGCCGAAGTAAACATCAGGTAAGTTCTCGTCAATGTCGACGTTGAACTCGATGTCCTTCGATTTTGCTCTGATAGCTGCCATACTGCTGACATCATTCAGAACGGAGCTTAATTTGTATTGTGTTTCTACGAGTTCTATTTTCCCCGCTTCAACTTTCGAGAAGTCGAGAATTTGATTGATGAGTGAGAGTAAATTATTTCCGGCGTTCTCAATATCTCCTGCACTAGAAATTATGCTTTCCAGAATCTTGAGGCTCTCCGTGTCTCCCTGCAGAAGCTCCCGTATCTGCTGACAGTCGCGCAAAATTATCGTGTTCATTCCCAGCACAGCATTCAGCGGTGTCCGAATCTCGTGGGACATGCTCGCTAGAAATTCACTCTTTGCGTGGTTGGCGGCTCGTGCTTCATCTCGTGCGGCCTCAAGTTTTTTCTCGTACTGCTGCTGATTCAGAATGTTCACGTGATACTCCACCATAATGTAGGCTGTATTGAGCGAACCCATAAGATACAGGAACGGAAAACGATCGAGGAATATCGGAGGGTATACATCCTCCATTACTGCTCGCAGAGGAGTCCAGTACAGCAGCATATATAGTGCGGTCATGTAGCAGGAACTCAATATGCCCATGCGCACACCGCACAGATAACACACAGCTAGCGGAAAAAGAAGAGTCCAGTGTGCAGCGAAACCGTTTTTTGCGAACAGAGCTATATTAGTGCAGGTTATGAGTGCGAGAATAGTGCCGACACTTGCTGATAGTTTCCTGTCTTTTTTTATTGCGGCCAAGTAGAATATTACAGCTTGGAAGACAGCATACACCATACAGCTCACCGCAAAGCTCCTCAACGGGGTAAAGAAATAAGTTACAGCACCGAACAGCGACGGTATTTCTGCAATTACCGCAAGATATGAGATAGTTCTCAAGTTCTGTTTTCGGCGGTGGTCGTCATCGTAAATAGAGATTCCGAGAAGCCGCCATACTGCCCTGAACCGGTTAATCATCGCGAGAACTGACTCTATATTGCGCCTTCGTCGATCAATTTCAGCATTATGTCCGCAAATTTCGGGTCGAACAACGTCCCTCTGCCCTTTGCGATTTCGTTCCTGGCATCGTTCGGTGAAAGTTTATCGCGGGTGGTCATTGCGTCGTAACTGTCAGCAACAGCTTCAGGCCGTCGGGATAGCCGCTTCCGTCGTAGTGTTCGTGATGATATTTTGCCCCGTGCGACAGTGAAGGCATTTCCTTTATGCTTGCGAGAATTTGTGCGCCGATTACGGGGTGTTCTTTGAGTTTTTCGTTCTCTTCGGCGGTGAGGCTGTCTGATTTCTGCAGGATTGAGTCCGGCACTCCGATTTTCCCGACATCATGAAGGAGTCCCATCATGTAAATATTATTCTGTCTGTGCTCATTGCAGCCGTAACGTTCAGCAATTCCCCTGGCATATTTCGCGACGCGTTCCGAATGTCCCGTGTAGATGTCTTTTGCGTCAATCGCCGCCGCCAGTGCAGACACAACATGCAGGAAAAGTTTGTGGTTTTCTTCTGTCTTGACCTCAACTTCATGTGCAAGATTTTTCTGGAGACGTACGAGGTCGATAATGTGTCGTGCGCGCAGGACGAGTACTTCCGGCACAAAAGGTTTTTTGATGAAGTCCATAGCTCCGAGTGAAAGCCCGACAGTTTCAGCCTGTTGTGATTCGTCGGCAGTCAGGAATACTACGGGAAGTTCACGGCCTTTCTTGCTGGCTCGCAATGCCCTCAAGGTATCAAAGCCATTCATATCCGGCATTTTTATATCAAGCAGACAAAGATCCGGGATTTCTTTTGTTTCGATGTATTCGAGCAGGGCTTTCCCGGATTTCAAAGCAGTTACGCGCATACCGTTCTTGCTCATGACATTGCCGGCCATCATTAAATTTGCGACATCATCATCAACGACAACAATCCAATACTTAATGTCTGCCATGTTTTTACCCCCTCTTATTTGTTGAATAAGTCAATTATACTATGGGTATGTTGAGTTTTCGTAGAATGTTAGTGAAGTCATCTAGTATGTTGTTGTTGTCTCGTAGTGCAATGTACTCAATGCCGCGTGCTGTGAGCTGTGCGCAGTTCTGTTCGCTCAATGTGTCCGCTATGAATATGTCGGTGTCGCGTGCTATAGTAGCGTCTGCACTTTCAGGGTTACCCCTGCCCATGAGTTTCACCTCAACGCGATAGATTTTCCCCGTCCTGCTGATGAGTTTATAGTCCGTCTCTCTGTCGTACGATAAATTTTTGTCCCGCGTGAATGTCCTGTCGATGTTCCCCGTCGGAACTCCCGCCCTCCTGCAAAGCTCATCAAGCAGCGGTTTCTCTACACTCTTTCCGATTGCGCTCCATGCCCCGCCCCGTATCTGTAATTTTTTCGTGGCCAGCGCGTTAATCACTATGAGGCTTTCTGTGAGAGATAATTTCACGCTGATGTCGTTATGACTGATAATTATTGTTACTGCTAAGTCATTCTGTGAATCGTTCTCAAGCTCGGAAAGAATATGCCGTAAGTACTCGAAATTATTTTTTGCGGCGTTGATGACAACTTCACGTGAAGCAGTGCCGTAAATGTTCGTGATTGTCTTTCTGTTCAGTCCTGCATATATCGCTGAGTCTTCCGGCGTAATGTTCCCTGACTCTATGAAGTGTTCTTTGTACCAGCTCATATTAATATCATGACCGTAAAATTTCGCTTCAACAATCTCACGGAAAAACTTTATGCTGAAATCAAAGAACAATGCATTAATCGCGTTCACTACCTCATCACGATAATCACAGCCGCATAGTAATTTGTTGACTGTGCTTGCTGTTGTCTTTTCCCCGAACGTCATAATATCCCAGCTCCTCACTGTCGATAATTTCTGCGTAGTCTTCATTCATTTCACACATTATGGGAACACGTCCCATTCTCCTTGCGACCCGGCCAAGCGTCCCCGAACCTGCAAAAGGATCCAGCACTGCATCACCCTCGAACGAATAATAGCGCAAAATTCTCCTGCATAATTCCTCCGGGAAAACAGCGGGATGATTCTTGTCGTATTTCGGCGCAATGTACCAGCAGTTAGACGTGTCGATGTCTTCTCCGTCGTGGCGGTCGTAAGTTTCGTACTGCTTCATGTTGCGGTCAAGAAGGAACGAACAGTTTTTGCGGTAAATCATGATGCTCTCTGTTATGCAGTTCGGTTTGTACGATAACGGCTTGCGTGTCTGTTTGTAACCGCTTATTCTGTCGGGCACAGAAGGCTCCGGCTTTATCCATATAATTTCGTCGATAAAATAATATCCCGTGTCCGTCAGAACTTTATGCAGGTCGTAATGTATCGGGTATCTTATGCTCTCGAACTCACGCCCGGGCCTTTTCGTGATGACCGGCGAAACGTTCACAATCATGAAGCGTCCGTCCTCAAGTACACGATGACAAGCGCAAAAAATTTCGCCCATTCTCGCTAGGTACTCACTGTATGATGTGTAGTCGGAATACTCTCTTGCGTTGTAGTACGGCGGCGAGGTGAACACTAACTGTATGCTGTTGTCGTCAAGCTGTCGTAATGTATGCGCGGAGTCTCCCACAAGTAACAGCGGCTGTGTGAGTTTTCGCGTGGGCTGTAATTTTTCTCTCTGCTGTCGGAAGTCGTAATACGCGTTCATTTTCTCTATATTCTCATTATGATAGAAAGCCATAATCTTTTGCCGCAATTCCGAAAATCTAGTGTCGTCCCTGCTCCTGTACAAGCACGTTCGGAACATCTGATATATTAATTCCATCGGGTTATTTCTGTTGAATGCCTCGCGGGTAATGAACGCAAAAATCTTCTCGCTGTCGTTATGCCGCCCGATTGATGATACTGCTTCCCTTTTCACGTCAATAGGAACATCGCTCCCGAAAATTTCTAACAGCTTCATGAAACTTTCAGGAGTTCGTTCTTTGCCGATAGCTTTTACTTCTTCTACAGAGTACATGATGTATATATTAACAGAAAAATTTTTGTTATAATTCACACATTCCAAAGATTACAGGAGGCTATTCATGTTCGAGTATTACAATGAGCATTTCCTTGAAGTTACCGGCGTAACTCTTGCTCGCGGCGAATACGGCGAAAATAATCTATGGATGCGCCTCTTTGTGAAGGAACACGGCATAATCAGCGTAACAGCCAGACAGGGCATGGGCGACACAGAGCCGTTCGAGTGGGGGACGTTCTACCTCAAGAAGAAGCAGCGAGGACATACGTACTTTGTGAACGAGATAGACATCAGGGACGACATGCTTCACCTGCGCAGGAGCAGAGAACAGCTCATTACGGCTCTCAAGTGGTCGGATACTCTCCTGAAGTACTTAGTGCCCGAACAG
>CAJOED010000038.1:1028-10343 GCA_905233335.1 uncultured Synergistales bacterium | reverse complement strand
GCAGTTAATTTCTGTCGTTGATAGTGCCATAGAGAAATGCGGACGGCCTGACTTTGTCGTTTACCGGCACTACGCGAAATTTTCAGAATGGCCGGTGTATGATGTCGACAGCGTGAAGGCTTCTGATTTTTCGGACGGTGAGGAGCTGTCATTCAGGATACTGAAAGATAACGTAGTCGGCGGCTTCTCGTGGAATAAAGCAGTAAGGCGTGAGGTCATCGGGACAGTTCATTATGACGAGAGCATGACTTACTGTGAGGACGAATATTTTTTCATGAACATCATCATGCGGCACAAGAACATGAGAGTGTGCTACATAAATTACTACCTGTACTGCTATGTTCAGCACAAGGATTTCGGACAGACACGCGACCCCCGAAAAACATTCACGCCCGACGGACTTCACCGAAGCATAATTGCCCGTGAGAAAATTCTTGCCCTCGATAACCTCCCGGAACGTACAGCACAGAAGGCAAGAGCAGGAATATATAATACCTCAGTAAGTGCACTCTTTGGGCGGCGCATAACTCCTTCACCCGAAATTTACGCAAGATACAGACGCTACATGAAGAATTATGCTCGTGAATATTATCTGCACTCCAACGACACAATCACGACGAAAACAAAAATTTTCATCAAGCACATTCTGCTACTTCTGCACATTCACAAATAATTTTGCTGTATACTATGTGAGAAATTTTCACAAGGAGAAATAATAATTTGCTCACTGGCATTATAGCTTTCGTAATCGTTATCGCTGTGTGTGTTCTCGTCCACGAATACGGGCACTACATCACGGCGAAAATTCTTGGCGTACAAGTTCACGAGTTCGCGTTCGGTATGGGACCGGCAATCCTCCAGCACCGCAGCAAAAACAATATGCTCTGGTCATGGAGATTATTCCCGGTCGGAGGTTTCTGTCGTCTTGCAGGAATGAATGAGGACGAGGACGGCGAACAGGTAATCCCCGGCAAAGGCTTCAACGAACAGCCCGCGTGGAAAAGATTTTTTATCCTCCTCAACGGCTCACTGTTCAACATAATATTAGCTGTGCTGTTGATGGCGTTGTATCTTTACGGGCACGGTGTACTTGACATGGACAGCACAAAAATCGGTGAAATCATGCCGGGCTTCCCGTCAGAAATTGCCGGGCTTCAGGTGAATGATGAGATCCTGAAGGTGAATGATATTGCCGTAACGAAATGGCGCGAAATGTCCGAAAAAATTCGCACGGAAAGCATGAAGGACGAAAATCTCACTCTCGAAATCCGCCGCAACGGAGAAATTATGACCGTGAATGTCGCTGTCCCGGACAACAAAGAATACGGGCGGCCTATGCTGGGAGTTTCACCGGGCTATGTGCGCTACGGGTTATTGCAGGCGTTCAGGAGGTCGGCGGGCTACACGTACAGGATGACGGGAATGATGCTCACCGGGCTTGCGGAAGTCATCATGCGTCGTCAGGAAGCGGACGTTACCGGCCCCGTCGGAATTGCGTCAATGTCCGGGAAGGCTATGCGTTCGGGATTTTGGGACTTCATCACATTCATTGCGATTATTGCGCTGAACTTGGGAATACTGAACCTTTTCCCCATACCAGCACTTGACGGAGGGAGAATACTTTTTGTGCTTCTTGAGATGATAGTCCGCCGTAGACTTCCCGAAAAAGTCGAAACCTGGATACATGCGGCAGGGTTTGTGCTGTTGATATCGCTGATGATTTTTATCACCTGCAAGGATGTATACAATCTATTTCTCACACACTAAATCATGAACAGTAAACGACAAGTAACAATTAACGGACTGACAATAGGCGGCAATGCTCCCGTGAGAGTTGAGAGTATGCTGAAAGTTTCGCTGGCCAAGCGCGGGGAATGCATATCACAGTGTGAGAGGCTGATTGCGGCAGGCTGTGAGATGGCACGTGCGGCACTCCCCGACAAGAAATTTGCGGACGACCTGCGGCACCTGGTCGAACATACCCGGCTCGTGATTATGGCGGACATACACTTTGACCCTGCACTTGCGATTTTGGCTATGGAGGCTGGCTGTCGTGCGATAAGGATCAATCCCGGAAACATGCCCCTCGACAAACTCAACGACGTAATCACCACCGCAAAGGCACTTGATGTAGTAATCCGTATCGGTGCTAACGGCGGAAGTATCTCGCAGAAACAGCTCGACCAGGCGAACGGTAACAGGTCAGAAGCTCTCTGTATTGCTGTGCGTGAACAGGCTGAATTACTTTTGCGCAATGACTTCACGAACATGATACTTTCGGCGAAATCCTCAAGCGTGAATGAGTGCGTGAGGGCGAATGAACTGATTGCGGCGGCGTATCCTGATTTCCCGATGCATATAGGCTTGACGGAAGCGGGGCCGGGCGACGGCGGAGTCGTGAAGGGGACGGCGTGTATTTCGGCGTTGCTGATGAGGGGTATCGGGGACACTTTGCGCGTATCTCTGACGGATGAGCCTGAACGTGAAGTCCGCGTGGGCTATGAGATACTGAAGGCGTTGGAGCTTCGTACTCGCGGTGTGAATCTCATCTCGTGTCCGACGTGCGGAAGGAGACGTGCTGACGTTATGCGCCTCGTGAAGATAGTAGAGCCGCTGTTGTCGAGGCTGCCGGACGGAGTGAGTGTTGCTGTTATGGGCTGTGAGGTCAATGGCCCCAAAGAAGCCCGGCACGCACAGTTCGGTATTGCGGGGACACCGGGAGGAGCTGTGCTGTTCCGTAATGGGCAGAGCATCGGGGAATACGCATTCGATGAGCTTGATGAAGTCCTCCCGAAATTCCTCACTCTATCGGCTTAATCACCCGACAAGGCGCACCAGCCGCAAACACATCCGGCGGTATATCGCGAGTTACTACGCTCCCTGCTCCGATAACACTGCCGGCACCTATTTTCACCCCGCCCGTAACTGTAACATTCGACGCAAGCCAGCAGTTGTTCCCGATAGTTATGGGCTTGGCATATTCGAGCTGTATGATTTCCCCGTTCTTGTTGCGCTTCCCGTTGCGTTCCTGCCACCTCATAGGGTGCATCGGCGTGAGAAGTGAGACGTTCGTCCCAAGCATGACATTATCACCTATTCTCACACGGCAGACATCAAGTATCGTCGTGTTGAAGTTCGCGTAAAAATTTTTCCCGATGAACGTATTTATCCCGTAATCAAAATATATAGGCCCCTGAAAATATATCTCGTCAAGATTGCAGTACGGCAGAAGTTCACGGAGAATGTCATAGCGTTTCACCTCGTCCGTGTCGTACAGCTTGTTGTAGTCCACGCACAACTTATGCGCCCTCGTCCGTAACCTGTATAATTCCTCGTCCGCAGGATTGTATAACTCTCCGGCTGTCATTTTTTCGCGTTCGTTCATTCTTTGCACATGCCTTTCATGAAAAAATATGAATGCTATAATCTTACACGATAGACTTTTCATTCACAAATAAAATTTCATTCGGAAGGAGATTTTTTTCACAATGGTACAGGGTTCTATGCTTGTAGTAATACTTGTTGTTGCCATTATCTTAATGGTACTCCTCATCTCAAAGTGCAAGTTTCACCCGTTTGTAGCTCTGTTCGCTGTAGCCCTCGCTATGGGACTCGCTGTCGGTATGGCTCCCGCAAAAGTTCTCGACACGATACTTAACGGTTTCGGCGGAACTTGTCGCGGCATCGGCATAGTGATTCTTTTGGGTACGATCATCGGCGCAATGCTCGAAAAATCCGGCGCGGCTTTCACGATGGCTGACAGTGTGCTTCATGTCGTCGGCGAAAAACGTCCTGCACTCGCTATGAGTCTTATCGGCTGGGTAGTGTCTATTCCGGTGTTCTGTGATTCAGGTTTCGTCATTCTGTCGTCCCTCAACAAATCATTATCACGCAGGAGCGGCGTATCACTCTCGACAATGGCCATAGCATTATCGACGGGACTTTACGCAACACATACGCTTGTTCCTCCGACCCCCGGCCCCATAGCAGCAGCAAATGAACTTGGTGCGGATCTCGGAATGGTCATCATGTGGGGTGTTGCCGTATCTATCGTGTCAGTTATCGCGGGCTATATTTACGCGTTAATCGCTGGGCCGAAACTCCCCGTTCCGTTCGACACAAACCCTGAAGCAGGAGAATCATACGAGGAACTCAAAGCCAAGTACGGTACTCTTCCGTCAGCGTTCAAGTCATTTGCTCCGATATTGATACCGTTGATACTGATAGGCTTCAGCTCATTCATAAGTTACCCGACGACACTTGCGAAAATAGGCGGCAAAGAATCCACCCTCTATATCGTCTCTACTTTCTTGGGCAACCCCGTAATAGCTCTGTCCATCGGAGTAGTATTATGTTTCTTCCTTGCTCCGTTCAGTGAAGAGGTAACAAACGGCTGGATCGGGTCAGGCGGGAAGGAAGGCGCAAACATCATCATGATTACGGCGGCAGGCGGCGGACTCGGTGCTGTGATTGCGGCGAGCGGAGTCGGAAAATATATCGGCGAGGCGTTATCGTCGTACAATTTCGGGATATTCCTTCCGTTTATTATCGCGGCGGCACTGAAAACAGCGCAAGGCTCATCAACCGTAGCAATCGTAACAACAGCACAGATTATCGCACCCATGCTTGCTTCTTTGGGACTCGGTGCACCTATGGGAGCTGTCCTGGCGACGTTAGCAATCGGCAGCGGGGCAATGGTAGTTTCTCACGCGAACGATTCGTACTTCTGGGTAGTTACGCAGTTCAGCGATATGGATCTCAACACGGCGTACAAAGCACAGACCGTAGCGACTCTCATTCAGGGAGTTGTAGCTGTGCTTGCGATTTACGGAATATCATTATACGTTCTGTAAGACAACTTCACATAATCGCGAGGGGGCTGAAATATGCTCCCTTTTTTGTTGTGATTGATGTGTCGGTGCGTGCTGTTTTTCTTGCGTGGTTGTTGCTGTGTGTCATGCTGTCTTTGTCGTCGGGGTTGTTGCTGTGTGTCATGCTGTCTATCTCGTCGGGATTGTAGTTGACGCTGTCGGGGCATGCTCACTCTCTTACTTGGCCTGCTATTGACGCTGTAATGTTGGTTCTGTCTCATACGTTCCTTTTTTGCTGTGCTTATGCTTCCTTTTTCATGTACAATTATTCACGTAACAGAGAGGAGAGAAAATTATGATTACCATACCGAAAAATATATTCCGTGAGTACGACATACGCGGCATAGCAGATGAGGATCTCACCGACGAAACAATTACCGCGATAGCCCGTGCATATGCTTCATGGCTTGTGCGTGCCGGCGTAAATTCTCCCGTAACAGTCGGCGGCGATGCACGTCTCTCAACACCGCGCATAAAGAACGCAATAATCACCGGCATAACTTCATGCGGACTTGATGTCGTAGATGTCGGACTCGTTACTACTCCCATGCTGTACTGGAGCCTGATACGTTTCAACGCAAAAGGTGGAGTAATGGTTACCGGCTCTCATAACCCGTCGGACATGAACGGCCTGAAATTATGTTTTGAGCGCGGGACGTTATACGGTGATGAGGTGCAGAACATCAGATTGATAGCAGAATCCGGGAATTTCGAGAGCGGGCACGGGAAAGTCAGCACAGCAAATATTGATGATGAGTATCTGAAAATGTTAGCGGCAAAATTCACTCTTCCATTCTCACGAAAATTCAAAGTGGTATGTGATTCCGGCAACGGGGCAGCAGGAGTTACGGCGCGAAAATTTTTCGGGCTTCTCGGCTGTGAGTGTATATCGTTGTTCGACGAACCCGACGGACACTTCCCGAATCATCACCCTGACCCGCAGAAACGCGAAAACTTGCAGGCACTAATCGCGCGTGTGAGGTCAGAAGGTGCTGACGTGGGCTTTGCGTTTGACGGCGATGCTGACAGGCTAGGAGTTGTTGACGACAAAGGGAACGTGATTTTCGGCGACAGGCTCATGACGTTGTACTGGCGCGAGATACTCAAGACTAACCCCGGTGCGGTGGTGCTTGTTGAGCCTAAATGCAGTATGGTATTGCCCGAACAGGCAGAGAAATTCGGCGGCAAAGTCTTATACTGGAAGTCGGGACATTCGGTCATAAAGGCAAAAATGAGGGAGACGGGCGCACTTTTTGCGGGGGAATATTCCGGGCACATGTTTTTTGCTGATGAGTTTTTCGGGCACGATGACGCATTCTACTCCGCAGGAAGATTACTCCGCATCATGTCGAACGCAAACGAGAGCTTGTCGCGCATCATGATGTCAATTCCTGTTTACCCGTCGACAGAAGAGATACGAATAGCCTGCCCCGATGACGTGAAGTTTTCGGTGGTAGAAAGAATTAGCGCAAAGGCACAGAAAGAGCACGAATGCAGTACGATAGACGGAGTTCGCATAATCTACCCTGACGGCTGGGGACTCATTCGCGGCTCGAACACACAGCCAGTGATAGTGGTGCGCTGTGAGGGAAAAGATGACGACGCTCTCGAACGCATAATGCAGGACGTGAAATCGCGCGTGCTTGCTGAAGGACTGCCGGACTTCACATGGACATTCTGAACACACACGGGCGGACAGTGCTTTTTATGAGGGCGGGAGATAACATGAACACCCTGAACGCTAACACCCAAGCTAGGCCGCAATACGGTGTAATAATTTGCCCTGAAAGCGGCTCACCCCTTCCCGTGAAGGCACATACACAGCTCGAAATAGGTTTCGGGAACGGTGAATTTACGGTGAATTACGCTAGGAGCAACCCCGGAATTTTTTTATACGGCGTGGAGATTTCACAGTCATGTGTATTACGTTGTGCACGACGCGCGGATGGTTTGACGAACTTGCGCATAATCAACACCGACGCAAGATACATGCTCCGTGAGTTGTTCGACGATGATACACTCGAAAAGATAATTATGCAGTTCCCATGTCCTTGGCCGGGAAACGGAAACGCTCACAGACGGGTAACGGCAAAAGATTTCTCTGACGGACTAGCGGCAGTGCTGAAAGTCGGCGGAGTGTTCGAGATGCTGACTGATGACCCGGAATATTCTGGTGAGGTGAAACGTGTGCTGGGACAACATGAGGCGTTAGAGCTTGCAGAGTACGAGGTCAACCCTGAAAGACCCATAACGACGAAATATGAGCGCAAATGGCTTAGTGAGGGCAAAAATATATACCGTCTGCAATTCATGAAGACAGCAAAATTTACAGCAGGGAGGCGGAACAGTCAGGACATGCACATAAAGATACGGCACAAAATCACACATGACGAAATAGAGAGCTTACGCAACGTAACAGGCAGGGGCGAAAAATCATTCTGGAAGTTCGGACGAGTTTTTACGGACGGGAAAATATTTTTGCTGGAGACATTGACGAGCGATGATGAGTTCGAGCAGAAATTCTACATACACATAGCAGACAATGAAGACGGCTCACTGATACGCCTCGACAAAACAGCGGACGCATTTCTCACTCCTGCAGTACGTTCGGCACTTTCTGACGCGGCGCAAAAATTATCGTCATGAAGGAAGTTCGGCCAACTTCAGGGCGTGTTCTGTCGGCATTGTTCAGCATACTCGGCGATATTTCCGGCATTCGGTTTCTCGATATGTTCGCGGGAACGGGGCGCGTCGGGCTTGAGGCAATGAGCAGGGGCGCGGAGTGCGTATTCGTCGAGGGAGTTCGGGAACGTGCAGAAAGTATCAGGAAGTCAGCGGGGGATAGCGTAGTTCTTGCGCTTGATGTGAGGCGGGCTGTGTCGTGGCTCGTGAAGAGAGAGCACAAGTTCGGGGTAATCTTTGCGGATCCACCGTATAATTCCGGCTGGTGTGAGTCTCTTCCGGCTCTGCATGACCTCGAGAAACTTTTTGATGATGACTGTATCTTTATCGTTGAACATTCTGTGCGTGAGGAGATTAACCCCGGCAAATTCGCGATAACTTCACAAAGGGACTACGGCGAAACGAGATTAACATTTATGGAGGCGGTAAAAGTTGATAAGCAGACACAAGGATAGGTTATTCAAATTCATATTCGGCAATCCCGACAAAAAAGAATGGACACTAAGCCTGTATAATGCAGTGAACGGTTCGCACTATACGAACCCCGAAGATATAGAGTTCAACACGATAGAGGACGCTGTTTATATGGGCATGAAGAACGATGTATCATTTATCATAATGGATGATGTCAGTTTATGGGAGCATCAGTCTTCATACAATCCGAATATGCCGGTGAGGTTTTTCATTTATGCCGGGCAGTTGTACGACAAATATATGACTGCAAACAATATTTACAGGTATGGTACCAGGCTTCACAGACTCCCGAAGCCCAAATGCATATGTTTCTACAATGGTACGGACGAACAGCCTGAAGAGAAAATCTTAAGGTTGAGCGAGGCATTCGGAGATAATGACGGGGATATAGAAGTGCGCGTGAGAATGCTGAATATCAACTATGGCAGGAACAAAGCACTAATGTATATCTGTGAGCCGCTGAATGAATATGCGTGGTTTGTCGAGGCAGTAAGGAAGCATGAAAAGAAGCTGCATGATCTTGAACTTGCTGTAGATGCTGCTATAGATGAGATGCCGGACAGTTTTGGCATCAAGAAATTTTTGCTGTCGAACAAAGCGGAGGTGAAAGGTATGTATCTCACTGAATATGATGCGGAGAAAGAGCGCAAGTTAGCACGTGAGGAGGCTCACGAGGTAGGTCGTGCAGAGGGGCTTGTGGAAGGTCGTGCGGAAGGTCGTGCGGAAGGGCGTGCGGAAGGGCGTGCGGAAGGTCGTGCGGAAGGGCTTGCAGAAGGGCTTGCAGAAGAAAAACATCATGTAGTGTCCGCCATGCTCCAAAAAAATTTCCCGCTCTCACTGATTGAGGAAATCAGCAGGCTGTCCCGTGATGCTATTCTCAAGATTGCAGACAATATCGGAGTGTCCGTTATGCCGTAAAATGACATAAAATTTTTATCCTGCTATAATCCCCTGCATTGACGATAACCCGAAAGGAAAATCATAACATGCAGTCATCTTCAATCAGGCATCAGGCACTATCAAACATAATACCCGCAATCGTTGTAGAAATCATGCTGCTCATCTACAACCTTGCGGATACTTTCTTCATTGCGCGAACGAATGACCCCTTGCAGCTTGCGGCAGTATCACTTGCGTCTCCCGTGTTCCTGGTACTAATCGCAATGGGCATAATCTTCATGGCCGGAGCAATGTCGTTCATATCGCGTTCTCTCGGTGCAGGACAGAAACAGCGCGCCGACAATATAGCCTCGTTCTGTGTATGGACAAGCATAGCCGTTGGTGCAAT
>CAJOED010000038.1:0-791 GCA_905233335.1 uncultured Synergistales bacterium | reverse complement strand
GCGGCAATAGCTACGAGTGTCAGCATCGTAATAGGAGCGTTATATTATCTCGGCTATTTTCTTTCGGGGCACTCAACAATCAGCATACACATAAAGCATTTCCGTGTGAAGGGAGGTATAGCGTCAGGAGTTCTCTCTATCGGTATACCTGCATGTCTGGACTTGTGGCTGATGAGCATTTCGCAGATCATCATGAACTCTCTGATGTCGTCTTACGGTGATATGGCAATCGCTGCTGCCGGAGTCGTAATGAGGATAGATCAGATTACGGGACTTTTCGCAATGGGAGCAGGTCAGGGGATACAGCCGCTTTTAGGTTTCTGTGTCGGTGCTCAGGACTGGCCGAGATACCGGGCAATGCTGAAGTTTGCGCTGAACTTCACGATAATTACCAGCCTCATAATGATTACAGCGTGCTACACGTTCACGGGCGATATAGTGTCAATCTTCCTGACGGAGCCTCAAGCGTTCGGGTATGCGGTGAAATTCCTGCACATAAAGCTGTCGAGCAGTATATTGTTCGCGGTGTTCTTCATATTCGTGAATGCGCTTCAGGCTATGGGCAACGGGAGAGCGTCGTTCATTTTGAGCTTCTGCCGTCAGTGTGTGCTGTATATGCCGCTGCTGTTCGTAATGAATTACTTTGCTGGTGAGTACGGAATAATTTGTGCTCTGCCTCTTGCGGAATTATTATCACTTCTGCAGACAATAATAATTTACGGTAAAGTGATATTCAGTCCCAACGTGAGGAGTGCGTGAGGTTGGCTGTGTGTGCTTACTGGTGAATGTTG
>CAJOED010000037.1 GCA_905233335.1 uncultured Synergistales bacterium | reverse complement strand
TCAATTGAGCCTTTCATACGTGCTGTGGAAAAACGGAAAAGACATCAGCTATATATATCCGCTCGGAAGCAATGTATGGAAAAACCCCTGCTTCCTTCATTATGCGCATAATATGTACAGATAAAGGTTATAAAAGCTACAGTGGTAGAAAAAAGAATTCCGCCCCTCTTGCTATGGGAGGGGTTTTTTTGTTTTTGCCCGGCAGATTATCTGCGTCATCGTTCCCATAGGACAGAACGTACACCACGTGCGCGGACGGTACAGAGCCATAACGATAAGCCCTATCAGCGCGGAAGTCAGCATCAGGCTGTAGAGTCCGAAGCTGTATTGTGCGATCCATTCCGGGACAGTCCCTGAAGTGTACGTCCACCCGAAAGGCACACGGAACACCCATAAGAGTCTTATGCTCTCATTCAGCGACGATGCTCCGCCGAACACCAGCCACGTCTGCCAGCACACGTTCGCGAACATCATCATGAAGAACACGAGAAAACCATAACGGAATGCCGACGATGAGAGCCATGAAGGAGCTTGCTGATGCCGTGAGCAGTGAAATTTTTTCGGGAGAAACGCGAAGAGCTGACCACGCCCGCAGAACTTGTTGCAGAAATATTTATTGCCCCCGATTATCGCGAATAACAGCGGCACGAGAAAATCAATCATTCCGAGCCACGCAAATAGAATGTTGAACAGGCCAAGCACAAAATATATTATCGTCCATAAATACAGATAGTCATGCCAGCGTTTACTTCTCATCACATAACCTCATTTCTATACACCCCGCCGGACATGTTCTCGAACATACGCCACATCCGACGCACACATTAACATCAACGACAGCATAACACCCGCGCCATATCGTTATCGCTTCTTTCGGGCATTCATTAGCACACGCACCGCACGAAACACAACGAGCCTTATTCACTTCCGCAAAACGTTTCATTGCTCTCCCTCCTTTTTGCGTATTATATTGTGTTATGAAGTACAGCAACAACTAGGGACTTTGCACCTTCCCTGAAGACACCGCACACTTACTCCGACACTTGCGGCATGTTCATAACAGCACAAGAAATTTCTGCCTTGACGAATTAACACACAGCCCGTATAATTCGCGCCAAAAATTTTTAGCTTGCAATGAGGTATTATAATCAGGTGTTAAAGAAAATTGAAAGTTCCGGGAGAAAACTACGCCATGATAAACTCGCAAAAATAATAGAAGCTGAACCGATGATTACCGACAACGAATTAGCTTCACGCCTCAACGTCAGCATTTCGACAATCAGACTCGACCGCGCACTTATGGGAGTTCCCGAACTCCGCGAACGCATACGCACAATGGCACAAAACGCCGTCAGCAAACTTCAATCACTGAACCCCGGTGAAGTCATCGGTGAATTACTTGAGCTTGAGCCGGACAAGTGGGGGCTTTCCGTCCTCCAGACAGCTCGTGAAATGGCCTTCAAGTTCACGGACATAGTGAGCGACAACTACATATACTCTCAAGCAAGCTCAATAGCCCTGGCAGTGATTGAGGCAGCAGAAGTCATCATCGACTCCATGAGGGGAGAATACAAAGGTCATGCACACGTCGGTGATGTTCTCGTTGCGCGCGCAAAAGTCGGTGTGAATCATGAAGGCAAAAAGATAGTCAGCGTCCGTACGAAAGTTGGGGACAGAGAAATTTTCGTGGGACGATTCATAATAGAAGTACTTGCATAGAAAGGGGAAACTATGAGCACAATCACAATAGCAGTTGACGCGATGGGAGGAGATAATGCCCCGAACGAAATTTGCGCCGGAGCTGTCAGTGCCTGCAAAGAATTTGACGACATAGAGATAGTATTAACCGGCGATACAGAAAAAATAAAATCCTGCCTCGAAAATCATCCGCGCATACACATAGAACATGCCGACGAGATAATAGATCCCGACGAACACCCTGCAAACGCCATACGCCGCAAGAAAAATTCAAGCCTCCGTGTTGCTATGGAGATGGTGAGAAGGGGCGACGCTCAAGGCTGTGTGTCAGCAGGAAGCACCGGGGCAATCGTCGCGGGAGGTGTGCTCGTCGTCGGGAGGCTTCCGGGAATTGACCGTCCTGCTTTCGGTGTTCCGATGCCGTCAATCGAGAAAGTGTCATTCATGCTTGATGTCGGTGCTACTGTCAGGTGCAAGCCCGAAAACCTTTTGCAGTTCGCCACGATGGGAAGCATTTACTCACACAAAATCATGAACGTCGCTAATCCGGAAGTAAAATTGCTCTCGAACGGCACAGAAGACATTAAGGGTGATGATACAGTCTTGGCCGCGCGTGAATTGATCGAGCACAAAGACAGCCTGAATTTTTGCGGCTACATTGAGGGTAATGATGTCGTATGGGGAAGAGCAGATGTTATCGTTTGCGACGGCTTCAACGGAAATATTGCCCTCAAGCTCGGAGAAGGCATCATGCAGGGCTTGAAGTCATTGCTGGTTGATGAAGTGAGCAAGTCATTCATGGCAAAGGCAGGTATGCTCCTGATGTCCCCCGTCGTGAAAAGACTATGGGCGCGCTTCAACTACGAGAAGTACGGAGGTTCGCCGTTATTGGGAGTGAACGGTGCAGTGATTAAGGCACATGGACGCTCAAAATCTCCCGCAATAGTGAGCGCAATATCAGCCGCAAGAAAATTTATCGGTGAAAACGCAATAGAGCTTATAAGCCGCGAAATATAAAGAGGGTGAAAGAATGTTATTGAGAGATGATAACCGTATATGCAAAATTCTGGGGACGAAATATCCCATAATACAGGGCGGAATGGCTTGGGTGGCAAATGCAGAGTTAGCTAGTGCCGTCAGTAATGGAGGTGGACTCGGAGTAATCGCCGCCGCAAATACACCTCCCGAAATCCTCGAACAGGAGATACTGAAAGCACAGAGACTCATAGAGCCTGGCAGGCCTTTCGGGCTGAACATTATGCTGATGTCCCCGACTGCAGAGAGTGCGCTGGAGATTGCCGCGAAACACAAAGTCCCCGTAGTAACAACAGGAGCAGGGAGTCCCGGAAAAGTCCTCGAACGCCTCAAGCCGCTTGGGACGATCGTAATTCCCGTAGTAGCTTCCGTAACACAGGCACGACGAGTCGAGAAGCAGGGTGCGGACGCTGTTGTTGCTGAAGGCATGGAGGCTGGCGGGCACATCGGCGAACTTACGACAATGGTACTCACTCCACAGATTGCGCAGGCAGTGAAGATCCCTGTAGTGTGTGCGGGAGGTGTTGCGGACGGTCGCGGAATAGTGGCGGCGTTTGCGCTTGGTGCTGAAGGTGTGCAGGTCGGGACAAGATTTATTTGCTGTGAAGAATGCACGGTGCACCCGAACTACAAGAAAGCAGTTCTTCAGGCCAAAGACAGAAGCACAGCCGTAACGGGACAGAGTTTAGGCCACCCCGTGAGATGTTTACGCAACAAACTCACAGCAGAATTTGAACGCCTCGAAAGCGAGAATGCTCCTGCGTCGGAAATAGAAGCTCTCGGTACGGGGAAATTGCGCGCGGCTGTCGTCGACGGTGATACTGACTGGGGGTCATTGATGGCCGGTCAGAGTGCCGCAATGGTGAGTGAGATTTTGCCGGCAAAGGTGATTATCGAGAACATGTTCACGGAAGCAGAAAAAGTTTTGCAGAACGTCGGCGAGGTGAAAAGATGATGTATGCGTTAGTATTTCCTGGTCAGGGTTCGCAGAGTGTCGGAATGGGCAGAGAGTTATTCTCGGCGTTCCCAAGTGCTAAGGCTGTATTCGAGGAAGCAGACGACGCACTGTCATATCACCTCACGCGCTTGATGTTCGAGGGCAGCGAATCAGAATTGACCCTCACGAAAAACTCACAGCCCGCAATAATGACCGTCAGCATTGCCGCATTACGAGCACTCACTGACGAACTCGGCGCGGACATTAACCCTTCATGCGCTGCAGGACACAGTCTCGGCGAATACACCGCGTTAGTTGCGTCGGGCGTAATATCTTTTCGGGACGCTGTGAGGCTGGTACGTTCTCGCGGGACGTTCATGCAGGAAGCAGTGCCGGAAGGTGTCGGAGCAATGGCGGCGTTCATCGGGGCAAAACCTGACGACGTGAAAACTATGTGTGCTTCTCTCGCTCCCGACGGAGAAATACAGCCCGCAAACTTCAATTCGCCCGGACAGATCGTAATTTCGGGAATGAGTGAGTACATCGACAAGGCAATAGAGCAGGCAAAAAATTTTGGTGCCAAGAAAGCCGTAAAACTGAATGTCAGCGCACCTTTTCACAGCAAGTACATGAAGCCCGCCGCAGAAAAATTACGTGATGAGTTCGCAAAAATTTCGTGGAATGACGCAAAGTATGATATTATCGCAAATGCATCTGCAAAGCCCGTGAAGACTCCGGCAGAAATCAGAGAGAGTTTATACGTTCAGACTTTCAGCCCGGTGTTATGGGAAGACAGCGTAATGTTCATGACGGACACGCTGAATGTTGATACGTTTTACGAACTCGGCGCGGGTGAAGTTCTTTCGGGACTGATAAAACGCTGCAAAAAAGGCTTGTCATTGATGAGCGGCGGCACTCCCGAAAAGTTAGAGGCAATACGCGCAAATTTGTAGCTCTTTCCGGCTTGGCCTTGTCGCCCCTGCAAAGGGAGATGTCATGAGATGACAGAAGGGGGTAACACCTTAACAAGAAGCCCCTTGCTGACAGAGGGACGACAAATGACAGAGGAGTTGCAAATGGC
This sequence comes from uncultured Synergistales bacterium, assembly GCA_905233335.1. Taxonomy (GTDB): domain Bacteria; phylum Synergistota; class Synergistia; order Synergistales; family Aminobacteriaceae; genus JAFUXM01. Next base: position 11,840 of record CAJOED010000037.1, on the reverse strand, counting down.
AGGGAAGAACGAAACAACAGATGAGGTATGACACAAACAGAATGGAGAAAAATAATTTGCTTGCACTGGTAACAGGAGCTTCAAGAGGTATAGGACGCGCTATAGTTCTTGAGCTTGCGAAAAATAATTACGACGTTGCGATAAACTACAACAGAAGCGAGGAGAACGCCCGAAAGTTACAGGAAGAAGCAAAAACTTACGGGGTGAAGGCCGAAATTTTCCGCGCTGACGTGAGCGACTATGAACAGGTCGTGAAGCTCTTTGCGGACGTGAAGAGTACAATGGGTGCTCCCGTAAGCGTCCTCGTGAACAATGCAGGGATTACCCGCGATACGTTGTTGATGCGCATGAAGCCGGAAGACTGGCACGCCGTCATCAACACCAACCTCAACGCCGCATTTTTCTGCACACGTGAGGCAATACGGGACATGGCAAAGGCACGTTACGGACGAATCATCAATATAGCTTCTGTCGTGGGTCTTACCGGCAATGCAGGACAGGCGAACTACTCGGCATCAAAGGCGGGAATTATCGGTCTCACGAAATCGACAGCGAGAGAGTACGCCGAACGCGGGATTACGGCCAACGCAATAGCACCGGGATTTATCGCTACGGACATGACAGAAATACTCAAGCCGGAAGTGAAAGACGGAATACTGCATACGATACCCGTAAAGAGAATGGGACAGCCTGAAGACGTAGCAAATGCAGTAATATTTTTCGCGAAAGATACAAGCTCATACATCACTGGTCAGGTCTTGGCAGTTGACGGAGGCATGACAATGTGTTAATTATATTAGCAGTGAATAATCTTGAAGGGAGGTGAAATCATGACGAAAGAAGAAGTAGTAGCAAAATTGAAGGCAATAGTTTCCGATCGTCTTGATGTTGAGGAAGATCAGGTAACTCCTGAAAAAAATTTTGTTGAAGATCTCGGAGCGGACTCGCTTGACATCGTAGAGCTTATTATGGGAATCGAGGAAGAGTTCGACATAGAGATACCCGACGAGGATGCTGAAAAATTGACATCGGTCGGTGAGGCAATGAATTACACGCTTGCGAAAATCGGCGTGGAAGACTAAGAAGGCTTTTTTGTTATTTTTACGGGGGAGGAGCTTTTTTGTTCTTTCCCCTTTTCTTTATAGAGGAGCGTGAATTAACTTGAACAACAGCAAACGCAGAGTAGTAGTTACAGGACTTGGCCCCGTAAGCCCGATAGCATTCGGCAAAAAGGATTACTGGCAGGCATTGCGTGAAGGCAGGAACGGAATATCGCACATAACAACTTTTGAGCTCGGAGATTGTCCCGTAACTTTTGGAGCAGAGATAAAGAATTTTGATCCTTCCGTGTACATGCCGGGAAAAGAAGCAAAGAGATCCGACCGTGCTATACAGTTTGCGGTTGCGGCGGCAAAAATGGCTGTCGAGGACTCCGGGCTTGATGTCGGGAGCATGGACCCATACCGTTTTGGAGTGTACATCGGAACAGGTCAGGGAGGAATAGAGACCTCATTCAACAATTTCGGAATAATGCTCACGAAAGGCTCCCGTCGCGTAAGTCCATATTTCATTCCCATGATGATTAGCAACATGTCGACGGCGTACGTAGCAATAGTACTTGGTGCAAAAGGCCCGAACTTGTGCATAGTAACGGCGTGTGCTACTTCACTTCACTCGATGGGCGAGGCGTATCATGCGATAGTCCGTGATGATGCAGACGTTATGATTACCGGCGGGACAGAAGCGGCATTGCGTGCTATCAGCATTGCGGGGTTTGCGTCAATGAAAGCGTTATCGACACGGAACGATGACCCCGAACACGCCTCACGACCTTTTGACCTGAATCGCGACGGTTTCGTCATGGGTGAAGGTGCCGGAGTAGTTGTGCTTGAGGAACTCGAACACGCATTAGCACGAGGGGCGCACATTTACGCGGAGTTCACCGGCTACGGGACATCATGTGATGCGGGACACATAACAGCTCCTGATCCCGAAGCAAAAGGCGCGGCGTTCGCAACGGAAAAGGCCATAAAGATGTCGGGATGGGACAAGTCGCAGGTGGACTACATTAATGCTCATGGGACATCTACGGGACTCAATGACAAAATGGAAGCCGGAATGATTAATCATGTTTTCGGGGAATACGCAAAGAACATCACAGTAACATCAACGAAATCAATGATAGGACACTGCTTGGGTGCGGCAGGAGGGCTTGAGGTCATTGCGTCGATTCAGGCGATAGAGGAAGGATATATTCACCCGACGCTGAACTACGAGACACCGGATCCGGAATGCGATGTGAATATCTCTACGGGCGCGGGCGTGAACAGGAAAGTAGACAGGCTGCTGGTGAACAGTTTTGGTTTCGGCGGTCATAACGGCGTGTTAGCGTTCGAGAAATATGCCGGGGTTTGATGAGGAGTTCGGCCCCCTACGCAAAAAGGCCAGAATAGATGAGCGGGATTTAGACGTTCTCGAAAAGGATTTAGGCTACACTTTCAGCGATAGATATTTGCTTGAGGAGGCACTATGTCATTCGTCGTTTGCGAACGAGTACGGGCTTTTTCACAATAATGAGCGTCTTGAATTTCTCGGTGATTCTATATTGAGCTTCATAACTGCGCGGGCACTGTATAAGATGTATCCTGATTCCGACGAGGGAGAACTCACGAAAATGCGTGCTGAACTCGTCAAGGCCGACTCACTCTACAAGAGAGCACAAGCCCTGCGGATACCGTATATGCTTCTTCACGGGCACGCACTGAAGACGGAATCGCTCCCGAAATCGATATGTGCTGATGCTATGGAGGCTGTTTTGGGTGCAGTGTGTCTTGACGGAGGAGTTGCGGCGGCGGAACGTGTCATCAAAAAATTATTCCTCAATGACGCGGAAGAACAAGCAGCAGAACACAACCCGAAATCCGAACTACAGATGTGGCTTCAGGCGCGCGGGATGCCCCTCCCGGAGTATGAATTGCTTTCTGTTACGGGGCCTTCACACGCTCCGACGTTCGAGGTGAGACTGTATCTTTCCGGCTTTGAGCACACAGAGACGGACAGAACTCGGCGGGGTGCAGAAGCAAAAGTAGCGGCGTTAGTATTGCGTGATTTGAGGGCGAAATTTGGCGAATAGGATTTTTGCGCTGATTGTCGGCGTGATATTTGCTTTTTGCGGGACGGGCTGTTGTGAGGACAAACTCAATGTAGCAGTAAGTCATCCATGGCTTGTCCTGCTTGCCTCATTTATCGGAGGGCCGGAAGTCGACATTACTCCTTTGCGTGTATGGAATGCCAACGGTGATTTAGTGCAGAATGAACGCGGCCGGGTGTTTCGTGAACTTCATGAAGGGACGAAAATTATCGCGCTTGATGAGGACGATGCACGTTCGGCGGGAGTAACTGACAGGAACAAGGACGCATTCACAATCAGATATTTGTACTCACCATTTCCGGCAGAGATGAGCGCGCTGTATGATCCGTCAGTGATACCGTTTGTTGCGCAGAGAGTACTCACGGCGTTATCGGAATGGGACGCGCAGAATTACCCGTACTACCAGCGGAGATTAGCGGAGTTTCAGGCGAGATTGTCAAGCTCAATACTTGTCGGCCAAGTGCTGAAGGATTCCACTATCAGCGATATGGGCGGTTCGTGCGGGGTATTATTGCATGCGGCGGGGTGCAAAGTCGACAGGCCGGAGAATTTCGCGTTATGGGCAAAGGGGAATTTTGCGGGGTTGCGTGAGTATCTCGACAGCATGAAGGCGCAGGGTGTCCCGATAGTAGTTGATGATGATACCCCTCCGGCGTTGATGAGGTACTTGCGCGGAAGGGCTGACGTGTACAAGTGGGAACGCCCCGACATGGAGCGGGATTACCCGACGTTCCTGCATGAGCAGTATATTTCGCTGTGGCCTCTTCCGGGACAGAAGGGGAAGCGTTAGTCTTCGGGATATGGTTTTCCCCTGCAGCGGTACTTTATGAAACGCCAGAGCTTACGGAGCGGGGTGATTTTTCGCAGAAAACCTATAATAGAGCCGTTAATGAAAACTCTTTTCGCCAGCTTTACGAAAAGTCCTGGTGTCATTACAGCTTCTTTTGTCATTATGTATAATACTTTCGCCTTATGGATAAATTTCGGATGAGCGATGGCATTGAAATTCATTGTCTGAATCATTCTCTTTGTGTACCAGCATTCAGCATCTTTTTCACCAGCAATTTCATAAAGCTGTTTTCTCACATAAAGCGTTGATTTAATAGTTCTGATCAGCGAATTATAGCTCCTGATTTCGTATGCTTTGTCATTCTTCATGCCCAAAGTTACGCTGTTATTATGCATTCTGTAAATTCCGACAATGTCAGGCATAAAATACACATCACCATAAAATGATGCGTTGAAATGCAAAAAAGTGTCTTCTGCAGAATTAATTGCTGGCACAGATTTTTTTAATATGTCCGCCATGAATATTGCTGTAAAAACGGAAAAGGGTTTTCTGTATTTTTGTCCGTCAACACTGCCCAAAATATAATCAAGCCCATTAATTCTCTCGTTATAAATACCAAGACTTGATGTGCAGGAATACCCTGTATTAACATTCGTCAAAATAGCATTTGCTCCGACAAACGCTAGCTGAGGATTTTCATTTTCGTGTTCCCGGAAAATATTTACAGCCTTTGCGAAAAATTCGTAGTCGGTGTAGAAATCATCGTCATCATGAAAGACTATATATTTTCCTCGCGCTTGTCTAAAAGCATTCATGCGACTCTCATCTTGGCCGCTGTTTTTCTCGTTCCTGAAGTACTTTATGCGTTCGTCGGGGATATTCTTTACGGTGTCTTCTGTGCCGTCGGTGGAACAGTCATCAACTATGATTATCTCAATGTCTTTCAGTGTCTGCCTGCGTATTCCTTCCAGTGCTTCAAGAAGCATATCTTTTCGGTTGTACGTGGGCACAATAACGGACAGGACAGGACAGGACAGGACAGGACAGGACAGGACAGGACAGGACAGGACATTATACTTGTCCGAAGTCATTATGTCAAACTCCCTTCACGAAAAAATTTTTTTGCTACAATGGGAATCATTTTAGCATATATTATATATTAGTTTAGCGTGAGATTAACTATAATAACAGCAAAATTTTTCACAGGAGGTCTCAATCTTTCATGAACAGCAGAAAATTTTTCGTTTTGTTTTGCGTGTTATATCTTCTGTTAATCTCTTCCGGCTGCGGCGGAGGTAACGGCGAATACGTAGCAACAACTACCAGCGGCGACATCACACCCATATCCGGTGATATTGCTTCACGCGACAACACCCCGGCTCCTTCTCCATCACCGACTCCCGAAACACCACCGACAATAGACCCGGAACCTTCCGGCGCAATCACGATAACGTTCGAGACGTTCGGCGGCACAGAAATAGCTCCCATTTTCCTCGATGAGCCGGCAGCGATCGATTCACCCGATGTGCCCGTGAGCGGCGATAATCTTTTCGGCGGCTGGTATGTCGATAACACTTTCGCAGAGCCTTTCACGTTCGGCGTTGATGTCGTGAGCAGGGATATTACGCTCTATGCGTTATGGGTTGCACATGAACCCGACGCGGCAGGAGTTGACATTGCTGCTTCAGAAATCGTCATAGGCTACGCACAAGGCGACAACCCCGGCTACGTTACGCAAAACCTTTCACTACCGGCAGATGCAGACGGCGCACACATCTCATGGACAAGCAGCAACAGAAACATCATCACAAATTCCGGCACTGTCCTGCGGCCTTCAGGGAGTGATGCGGAAGTTACTCTCACGGCAGAAATTACCAGCGGGGATTTCGTGAGCACAAAAGATTTTTCGCTGACCGTCATACGCGCAAGAAGCATAAGCATTGAGGACGCAAAAATTCTCACAGTATCATGTGATGCTGATGATATTATGCTCATGAATGAAGAGAATGATGATTTCGCGATAACGTACAGCAGCGGAGACATAGAAGTAATACGCGCCGTAGAAGGACAGTTCACAACCGTAACAGTGAATAATGCTGATGACGCACTCGATGCCGTGCAGAGTGTTCATGAGGCACTCGGAATTAATGACCCGTATGATGAGCTTGAACTCTTGACGGTGGACAGACACGACGACGGAGCACAGTATATTTTCAGGCAGGTGTGCAAATACGAGGACTATTCAGGCAGGACAGCAGACAGTGATGCAGAAACAGTAGAAGTTTACGGGCGTACTCTCATGGTTTCGGCAAACAGCGAGGGACAAACGGACTTCCTCACATCAAACGTAATAGCGTCCGACAAACTCAACGACTTATTACCCGCCACAAGTCCTGAAGGAGCAGAGAGAACAGCCCTCACTAATTACCCGGACAATTCAGGGCTTGAAGTCGACAGATCTCAGACAACGAAAATAATTTACGCGCTGAAAGATTATTACGATGACCCAGTATTTGCGTACAAAGTCAGAGTAACGGGGACAGTTGACGGTGATTTTGTTGATGACACTGTTATAGTTGACGGCGTAGAACTTGCTGTTGTTGATGTCATTCCGAACGTGAGAACATACTCGGTGAACAAAAATGGCAGGGACGAACTCGGCGAAATAAAAACTTTCCCGGTGAACTTGGTATTTTTCCCGCCGAGATTCACCATGAGGGACAGCGGCACTCCTGAAGTAATCGTGTTTTCGGGGGACACAAAGTATATCGTGCAGAGAAGCCTCACTGCTTCATGGACGGACGGCCATCAAATATCAGCATACACGAACATGCGCACGGTCATAAAGTGGTGGAAAGAATATTTCAACCGCAACTCCCTCGACAACAAAGGAATGATCGTAAAGGTCGTAACTCATGAACGCATAGAGAACTGGCGCGATAATGCTTTCTGGTGGACGGGCAACAACGCAATCAACATATGCGATTCGTCATATAATGGCACGTACGAATACTCCGGCGCAATGGGACTTGACACCCTCACGCACGAATCGACTCACGCGGTCATGCACTACACCACCGGCGGCATACCGTACAGGAACGCTACGGGAGCGATTGACGAGGCATATGCGGATATTTTCGGGGCATTGCGGGACGAGGACTGGAAGCACGGCTGGCGCGCGGATGATGACAGCAACGATGAGACGGGCATAACGTACTTTGTCGACAAGACGAGGTGCAGAAGGGACTTGCGGAGTTCTACCAGCGTCAATGACTTGTCGTCAGGGAATCTTGCGGACGTTCCTGCACTCTACGAACACTACAGGACAGTAACACCGACAAACGGCAACGATCATAACGGCGTTCACACATACAGCAGGCTGATAGCACACGCGGCGTACTTGATGCATATGAACGGAGCATCTTCCCCGAACGGTCTCACTTGGCCGGAACTGCGGCGTGTCTGGTACAGGTCGTTGTTCATGGGACTTGATGCTACTTCTGATTTTCACACTGTGAGGCGTAACGTCATCAGGGCGGCACAGCAGTGCGGACTTTCAGCGTCAAAGATTATTGTGATAAAGAGGGCGTTTGACGGCGTGGGAATTTATGCGCCAAAAGGGACTCTTATGGGCAGGGTTACGGACTACGACGACGGGACAATCTCTGGAGGTGCGACCGTATTACTCCGCAATAATTCCGGGCTTGTTGAGTTCAAGACGACGATAGATAACGACGGGTATTTTGTGTTGTCAGCGGATGCCGGGAATTACACAGCAACAGTTGCGCCGACATTCGGAAGCTACAGAACGCTCACGAACAGAATATACATTGCCCCCGACAGAACAGAAACCATGAATGCCGAACTCGTCAAAACAGGAACGGGAAGCCTCAACATAAAGATACGTAATACAGGCTCTACGTTAATCAACGGGGTAACGCTCGAACTCTTCAGCGGGTGGAACAGTTACACGTCGCGTCAGTCATCAGGTACAACGAACAATGACGGAGAATACACGTTCAGCAATATTCCTTCCGGGTATTACACCGTGAGAATCTCGAAATCAGGATACGACAACAGCATTCTGAATGTTACAGTTGCGCCCGATGAGACAGTTTCAAGATACAGGACTATTTACGAGAGGTCAAAATATATTTACACGGCAATAGTTGTCTGGAGAGGAAACAGGACATACATTGACCCGCACTTGAAAGCGAGATTTGTTGCTTCCGGCATGAATATTCACGTCGACGAGGAGAACTGGACAGCAAACGCCCCGAACGGACGAGAAGCCGCGCATGTGTATTCTTTCCCAGTAATCGGAATGAAGAGCATAACGTTCACGAAATTCACGAACACCGCGTATACTTTCTACGTGAAGTGGGACGACCCGTCAAACGCTGGCTGGAACGGTGCAGGGCTTAAAGTATGGCTGTACTACAACGACAAATACATTACTGTATACACGCCGCCGGAAGGTGCTTCAACGGGTCAGTACTGGGAAGTGTTCAGGATAAATTCTTCAGGAGCACGCGTGAAAGTAAACGAGATTTCAGCGGAAGAGCCGAATTTGTAGCGGGAAGATGTTATGCGGGGTTATGAGCTTCTTCACAGCCCCGTATTTTTTTGTGAGCTATATTGCTGCTTCAAGAAGTTCTACGGCATTGCGCACACAGTCATCACACGAACATAATACTTTGCCCGTTCCCACTCCCTTAATATCACGGCATATTGTTAGAGTTCTGCCGCGTCCTTCCTGATGGGCTTACCCTGATACTTCATGAGGCCAAGTACCATTTGTGCCCCGCATAGAGCTCCGCAAGTTGCCTCCATGCATCCCATGCCAAGCCCGAAACCAGCACCGAGTTTTCTTAGTGTGTCGTCATCGAGTCCCGTTTCCCTGCTGAACACACACGCTACAGCCTGCGCACAGTTATAGTGAGCGTCGCCCGTCCTGTTCTTGAGTTCTACTGCTCTGTTCTGTTTGTCCGACATAGTTATTCGTTTTTCCCCCTTACGGCGTAATTGTATCATGCTACAATAATCTTCAAGAGGTGATAACTGTTAATGTATGACTATAAAGACGCACAAGAAACTTTGATCGCGCTGAAAAAATTTCTCCATACAGCACCCACGACCGCAATAGTATCAGGTTCAGGACTCGGACACATTGCCGACGCTATAGAGAACAGCATAACTATCAACGCAAAAGACCTCCCGAACTGGCCAGGCTCTACTGCTCCCGGTCATGAGGGGAAAATCATAGCGGGCACAATCGCGGGACGTGATGTCATTATGCTTCAGGGGCGTGTGCATTACTACGAGGGGCATAACATGAAGGCGGTAACTTTTCCCGTTCGTGTGCTGGGAATGCTAGGTGTCCGTGAATATATCGCTACGAATGCTTCAGGTGCTATCAACCCGGACTATAAGCCCGGAGAAATTATCGCGGTGAGGGATCACATCAACCTCATGGGAGCTAATCCGTTAATGGGAGCGAATGATGAGCGGTGGAACGTGAGATTCCCGGACATGTCGAGAGCTTATGACCCGGAAATTTTGCGCATACTTTGTGATATGGGCCTGAAGTCGGGAGTATATGCGGCGTTCATGGGTCCGTCGTTCGAGACACCTGCGGAAATTCGTGCGGCAGGGATTATGGGTGCGGACTTGGCCGGAATGTCGACAGTTCCCGAAGTGATTACGGCGAATGCTATGGGTATGAGGGCGGCTGTGTTGTCGTGTGTTGCGAATATGGCGGCAGGGATTGAGCCGGACAAGACTCTTACGGCGCAGGAAGTTCTTGATAACATGAAGGCATCATCAAAGAATGTTGCGAAAATCATTACGGCACTTATAGGGGCGTTGTGAGTGTTAGCGGCAAGGAGTGATACATACAGGAAGTTAGCTATAGTTATGAATGATAGCGGCTGTGAATATGGAAGCATTAAGTCCCTTGCGTCATTAATAAAATCATAAAAAATCTAAACAGGGAGTGAATTATATTTGAAGACAAAAAAAATACTTCTCGCGTTATTCTTCATTATTACATGTGTGAATGTTTCTTATGCGTCGTCATGGGTGAATTTCCCGGAGAGCGGGGACATCGGTCAGGCGTTCGCAATATCCATAACGTCAACTGCTGACTACTCAAGCCCCGTCGTAACCTGGATGAACAGAACGATAACCCTCAACGTTGAGCAGGGAGGAGCAGGGCGTATCTCTTACGGGCTTCTAGGCTCTGATGTCCGCAACACGAAACCGGGAAGCTACAAGATATTATTCGAGTTTGTGCAGGGCGGCAAAAAGTACAAGGCATCAGGAAATATCATCTTGAGAGCGAAAGAGTACCCGAAAGAAAATCTCACTGTCAGTCCCAAAATGGTAAATCCCCCGAAAAAAGAACTCCCAAGAATACGCAGTGAACAGCAGGTAATAGGCACTGCCCTGCGGACGATGACAGCCGACCGAAAATGGACGACACCACCGCAGCCGCCATTAAGCAGCATAACCCTCACGAGCCAGTACGGGAAACAGCGCGTCTATAACGGCGTACCTAGAAGCGGCCATAACGGAGCGGACATTCGTGCGGCAACAGGGACAAAAATTCGTGCACCTTTTGCGGGAAAAGTCATACTCACGGGGTTTCACTATTACGCCGGCGGAAGTGTGTATATAGATTCCGGGAACGGAGTAATTACGGTGTTCTTCCACTTGAGCGAAATCAACGTCAAGAAGGGAGAAAATGTCGTAAAAGGTCAGGTAGTGGCCAAGTCAGGCGCAACAGGAAGGGTTACGGGGCCTCACCTGCATTATTCTCTTGTGCTCGGCGGGCAGTTCGTGGATCCTATTCCGTTGCTGTCAACGAGTATTACCCAGATGCTGAAACACGGCAAAATATCGATGGTGAACTAACATGAACAACATTTACGGACTAATATTGAGCGGCGGAAGCGGGACAAGATTATGGCCTTTATCGCGCGAGAATTTCCCGAAACAATTTCTGCGCCTTCACGGTGATAAGACACTCATGCAGAACACAGCTCTACGAATGCTGAACTTGATACCCCTAGAGTATTTGCGGGTGATTTCGGGCGTGAAGTGGCATGACCTGGTGCTGAAACAGGCCGGAGAAATTTTCGGCGAGGACAATATACCCGATAATTTCGTGATTGAGGAGCCTTGCGCAAGAGGGACGGCACCGGCGATTTTGCTTGCTGTCGAGGAACTTGGAGCAGATGATGATGATGTTATTGTTGTCGTTCCTAGTGATGCGTTCATCAGGAGCAGCAAGATATTCACGGAAGCCCTGAAAGTCGGAGTGAGGGCGGCACGGGACGGCTTCATTGCGACGTTGGGAATTTCTCCCGTGAGTCCGGATACAGGGTTCGGGTATATTCGGCAGGGTGAGGCGTTCGAGGGAGGTTATTATGCGGCTGAAGAGTTCGTAGAGAAGCCCGACTTGAGAACAGCGCAGGAATATTTATCTGAAGGTCTGTACTTATGGAACGGCGGAATATTTATCTTTACCCCGAAAAGTTTATACGCCGAACTTGAACATGCAGACAATGAATTATACGAGCTTGCAATGAGAAAAAATCTGCGTGAGATATTCCCCTCCATAAAAAATATTTCGTTCGACAATGCAGTAATGGAGAAGGCTGAACGTGTTGCAGTTGTGCCGCTGGTAAATTCGGGCTGGTCGGATGTCGGTTCATGGGACGCGCTTCACAACGACATAATGCCTCAGGACGAAAATCAGAACGTCATCACGGGCGAGGCCGTACTCCTCAACAGCAAGAACTGTTTTGTGCACTCACAGCAGAAACTTTCTGTGTTGAACGGCGTGAATGACCTGGTGATTGTTGACACTCCTGATGTGCTGTTTGTTACGAGGAG
>CAJOED010000036.1:10973-19756 GCA_905233335.1 uncultured Synergistales bacterium | reverse complement strand
AAACTTCTCCACGTTGTTATCCGACATTCACACACAACACATACTATCTTGCTTTATTGAGTGAAGCCGTCGACTTTCAGTCGACCCCCCGCCCACCTACCCTCAAAAACACATGCCGTAATGTTATAATCAAGCGTTAATTTTTATCAGGAGAATATATTTATGCTTCGTAGATTAATGTTGATTTCGCTCGCTGTATTCATATTCATAGAGTGGGGACCCCTCACACACGAACGACACAAATACGGTATCGCCGCCGGAGATCCCTTTGTGCGCGAAATGGTCTTGACGTTCGACGACGGCCCACGCGAACACGGAATGCAGGAGATCAACGCCGTACTCACCAGCTACGACGTGAAAGCTACATTCTTTGTTGTCGGGAAATTCGCGGACAGATACGCGCCCGTTACCCGAATGCTTCACGAGTCAGGACACGAACTCGCTAATCACACGTTCACACACCCGAAACTCTATCGCTTGTGGGTCGAAAAAATTATGCGTGAGGCTGAACGTTGCGATGAAGTTCTCGAAAGCATGGACATAAGGCCGACGAGATTTTTGCGACCGCCGGGAGGGGGCTTCAACATGAAGATATTTAACGCAATGAGGAGAATGAATTTGCGCATGGGACTATGGAGCCTCAATACTGCCGACTACACCGGACGGCCTGCAGGAGAAATCATCAATCTTGTTCTAGGGAGCGCAAGGCCGGGAACTGTCGTACTGATGCATTCGGGAGTCCCGAACACCGTAGAGGCTCTGAAGGTCATTATTCCGATGCTGCAGAAGAGCGGTTATACGTTTGTGCGGCTTGAAGATTTATGGAACGGAGGAAGAACATAAAACTTTATTTTTTCGCCTCAATCAACGATAATATTACCAACTCCAAAATCACAACAAAGGAATGATGACGAGTTATGATAATCAATCACAACCTAACGTCATTATCAGCATTGAACATCACAAGCGCAACCGATGCTATGCTGCAGAAATCAATACAGCCCCTGGCTTCAGGTCTGCGGGTGAAAACTGCGGCGGATGATGCGTCAGGACTTGCGATAAGTGAAAGAATGCGCTCACAGATACAGGGCTATGATATGGCTGTGAACAATGCACAGGACGGTTTGTCCATGTTGCGGACGGCAGAAGGCGCGCTGGGTGATACGAACGATCTTCTTCACCGTATGCGTGAATTGTCGGTGCAGGGCGCAAATGATACTCTTACGCTTCAGGACAGAGTGCACATTCAGGAAGAACTCGACGGCATAAAGGAAGCAATCAACCACGTCGCAAGATACACGAACTTCAACAAGAAGAAACTGCTTGACGGGACTTCAGGAGCTTTATGGTCGGCAAGTGATGAGGGCTTGAAAGTCCGTGTGCGCGGAGGACTCGTCAGCTTCAACGACATGAACGAGGCAGAAAATCACGAGGGAAACTACAAAATCACCGTCAGAGCCGAGCCGGGAAAAGCACAAGTTCAGGAAACCAGCATAATGGACGCGGCAGAAATGAAGACTGCTGTAACTCAAGTGTTCGACGAGGACGGAGATCTTGAGGAAGAGACGAAACAGACAGTCCAGCGCATGAAGACACTTGCGGAAATAGGGCAGTTCTACACGTCGGAAGGCGCATTCATCGTTGAGGAGCCGCAGAACATCACGCTCATTCAGGGCGACGGAAAGACAGCAGGAGTTATGCTGTACTCATACGACACACTGCAGGACACCTCCGACAAAATCAACGACGCAATCGCCAATGGACTTGGCCAGGCAAAATACACCGACAACGCAGACAACTTCAGCACGTTATCATTCGGAGCTTCACGGCCTGTTTACGACGACGACGGGAACATTACGGGCTACGACATGACAGCGAGCATCATAGTACGTTCGGCGGTGCAGGGCAGGGACGGAGAAATATATTTTGCGGGCAATGACGACATCGTGAGCGCGCTGGGATTGAGCGAAACACAGCGTGGCTACGACGGAATTTTCGACGTGTCAATCTCTGACGCACACACAGAAGAAGAATTAATCACGGGCATGAAGATAACCGGCAATGAGTTACGCGGCATAATTCACCCGAATGTTGACGTAGAGTTTTCCGGCATGGCAGGAATTGCGGCGCACTGGGACGGGGAAAATTACGTTCTCAATGCGTCGGGGGACTATTCAGCGACCGTTCACTTGACGGACAACGGAATAATCTTTCAGGTGGGCACCAACCAGGACGAGAATTTTGCGGTGAATTTCGGCAACGTTGCGGCGGAAACTCTTGGTGTTGACCGTGTGAATGTCATGACGCACGAACTTGCAGAGAGATCCATAACGTACATTGACGAGGCAATAGATTCGGTCGTGAAACAGCGTACACAGATAGTCTCTTACGAAAACTCCCTCGAACACAACCTCGCGAATATGGCATCATCAGGGCAGAACTTGGAGCAGTCCCGGAGCAGGATAACCGATGCTGATTACGCGAAATCAACAATGAGGTACATAGAGTTTCAGATATTGAGCAACGCCGAACACGTAATGTTAGCACAGGCAAATCAACAGCCTGAAGCAGTATTCAGTTTGATGGGGGATTGATTGTTATGTTGTATGGCAATGTGAATAATGAGTTTTTCGACACACAGACGAAAATTTTACCCGCTCCACTTTCTGCCGCGTTGAAGTTTTTGCGTGATACCGACCTGAAACATCATGAGCCGGGGAAGTTTGATATTACGCTGGAGAATACACCGATGATTTTGCAGGTGCTCGACCTCACGACACAGAAACGCGAAACATTGCGCCCGGAAGTTCACAGAAAGTATATCGACGTACAGTTTCTCGCTGACGGTGGGCCTGAAAACGCAGCATACTACAACGACGACGGCACTAACACAGTCGACGAGGACTTGCTGAACACTCCGCGTGATATTCTGTTCTACAGGAACAACGAGAAAGTTCGTGAGGGCATTATTCCGCTTGAGGTCGGGACGTTCGCGGTGTATTTCCCTTGGGATGTTCACGTTCCGGCAATAGCTGTTGATGACGTTCCGGCCAAGATACGCAAGATAGTAATCAAAGTTCCGATGGCTTCATGCGTGAATGCTTGAGGTTTCGTCGTTAGCATGATGGAGCATGATAACGGGTGCACTTGCGCATGATGGCAATATAGCGGTGCTTAGTGTTTCGGAACATCAATGGGCGATGGGACGCAATGACCCTTGCACTACGTTATGTACGAATGCTAGATGTTACAGCCTTAACGCGAGGCATTACTGCACAAGAGAGAAATGCTTGATGTTGCAGGTTTAGCTTTCCGGGACAAGACACAACGCAGGGACGCATTGACCCGGGCACTTTCTCACGAGGGCTTGACGTTCAGCACTGACGACTACGGCGGCGGCGTAAATTTCTCGTTCGGTACGGGCGGAGGGGTGCTGTTTTCTGCACACTACGACAACTTCCCGGACTCTTACGGCGCGAATGATAATCTTGCGGCTGTCTGCATCATGATAGAGCTTGCGAAACACGTTCACGCCGACTTTGTACTGACTGACGGAGAAGAGTCCGGCCACACGGGAGCGAAACACTACGCCGAAACACACGACATACAGCGCGTAGTCAACCTCGACTTGTGCGGCTACGGTGATAGTATCGTGATGTGCGCAAAGGGTAAGGGCTTCAGGGACTTCACCTCTCCCGAACTCCTCACGAAACACAACGCTCACTTAGTGCGCTATCTTCCGCCCGGTGATGATGTCATGTACAGAAAGTATCATGTGCCTGTATTGAGTGTGTCAATCGTGCCCAAATGGGACGTGCAATACTTGAAGGCTCTAGCGTCATTCGGTGAAAGACTTTTGGGACAGCCGCCGGAGTTCGACATGATAATTTCGCAGATGGAGATTACGCAGACAATTCACAACGGCGCAAAGGACAGCCCCGAATACGTACAGCCGGAAGCAATGCAGAGAGTCTACGATTATCTTTACGACGCAATGACGACAGAATACACACAGAAAAATATTTTCAGGAGGTTTCATGATGAGTTACGGCGAATTATTCAGGCTTGACGGAAAAAACGCTCTCATTACGGGCGGCACCGGCGGACTCGGAGCAGAGATAGCAGAAGCATTCAGGGAGTCCGGCGCAAACGTAAAGACTTTCTCTCATCACGAGTGCGACATCACCGACCCGGAAAGTGTTAGAGCTATGCTTGATGGACTTGATGACGTTGATATTCTCGTGAACTGTGCCGGGAAAAATATTCTGCTTCCTGCTGAAGACTACGACGACGCTTCATTCATGGACGTTATGACTCTCAACATTCACGCCCTGCACAGAATAACGCGCGAGGTCGGAAAACGCTTCATGATACCGAAAAAGTCCGGGAAAATCGTAAATTTATCGTCCGTGAAAAGCATAATCGGCACTGACCGGGACTACATCGCTTACTGTTCAAGCAAGGGAGCACTCAACATGTACACAAAGCAATTAGCATGTGAGTGGGGAAAGTACAGCATCAACGTCAACGCAATAGCCCCGACATTCGTCCGCACGAACATTAACGCCTTCCAGCTTGACGACAAAAATTTTTATGACGCGTTAATTCACCGTATACCTTTGGGGAGAATAGGACAGAAGCAGGACGTAGCCGCATGTGCTGTGTTTCTGTGCAGTCCCGCTTCTGATTTTGTTACCGGCCAAGTTCTTTGTGTTGACGGAGGACTAACAGCAAAGCAATAGCGCAGAATATTCCTGAATTACACCCTCCTGAACTCCCGCCGCCGCTGCTGGTAGTTGTAGTGTTGCTGTCGGTGCTGTTGTTGTCAGTTGATCCGTTGTTGTCGGTTGAAGGTGTTGCTGGTGCGCTTCCTGTAGTGGCTGTGAGCTGAAACACTCCGATCTCGCTCGTTGCTCCATCGTCAGGCTCAATGTATGCGGTGTAGTAGCGTTGCGGAACTTTTCCAGTCCTGCCGTCCGAATACTTCAATGCGTCGACATCAACCGTAACTTTTCCGCTTCCGTCCGACGTAACAACAAACGGCCCGTACACCGGGTAATTTATGCCTTCATCGTTCCAAAACGCATCCGGCTTGTACCCTGCCTCGTACACCGGCACCAAAGCCCATTCGCTTGGCCCGTTGAGTCCTTTTGAGAACAGTTCGTCGACATCGTCCGTAGTAGAAGTGTACTTTATCGGCTCATACGTCCTTGTCTTGTCCGCAAGATACACGAGCACTTCACTATTTGCCGCTATGCCTTCAGGTGAAAGCGTGATTTTCCCTGCAGGGCTTGAAGCTGTCGTGTTGATTTCGGTGTAGTATGACTCGCGAAAATCCTCTACAGCAAGTCCCTGTATCGTCTTCGCGCTTGTGTCGGGAACTTCGTCAGCTGACCAAATCGTGAATGCCTTTATGCATGCGTTCACGTGGTAGGGTATTCCGCCGTGAAAGTCATCAACCATATCTGTGCCGTCTGTCCACTCTACGCCGTCGATGTCCGCAAAATAGCTCTCGTGATCGTACACTGCCGCATTGTTCGAGTAGCCTTTTATGGCAACTTCTATCGGTACGCTTGCATCCATGCTCTCGCCAAAAAAGGAAGCATTACAGGTGTACTTTATGACGACAGAGAAATAATGCCCCTGTTTGAGCGGGGGAACCTCATGCAAAAGTCCTATACTGTGATAGCCGGGGTCTTCTATCGTTCTGCTTTCCTGCGCAATGAGCGTTCCTGATGTCGGATTGCCGCCCTCAAAATTTGCACCCAAGTCGTAAATGCTGATGTCAAGCTGCATATCGTCCTTTGTCGTGTATGTGCTCACTGCAGTCAGCAATTCACCATCGCTCTTGGCTTTGAACACGTTTGCGCCGTAAATTACTTTCTCGTTGTAGGTGTAAGAGTTGCACCAGCCCAGCGGGTCATAACTGTATACGCGCACCTCTTCGGGGCGTTCAATGAGGTGGCACACTGTACCGTCGCCCATCAGCTGTTCGTACGAGATCCACTCATAGCCACCGTCAGAACCGGCGAAATTTCCCCAGTTGTTTCGTGCAAGCCATGCTCCGTTATTTGGCGGCTGTATCACGAAATGTTCTTTCGGAAAATCATCATCCCAGCCGACTATCGTAATTTCGTGGTTGGCTCTCCAGTTCTTTGAGTCGTCATAGTATGAATGGTATATGGGACTGAAATTTTTTCCGACCTTCTCTGCTGAATAATAGCCCACCATAGCCGCGCCGTATTCCATGATTAACTTTTTCAGCTTCTCCGGATATACACTGTTCACAAGGGCATACAATGCGTTCTGATTGGCAAAACTTGAGGGGGTAATTATAGTTGCGGAAAAAATAGCGTCGGCAAGAAAGAAGTCTTTTCGTGCTTCGTTCGTCTTGTCGGAGTACTTAATCTCATCATGCGTCGATGTCCGAAACGGTATCAGCCCGGCACTTTCTGCTTCTTCATGTGTCGGTGGATTGCTGGCGTTGAAACCTTTGCGGGCAAAATATTCTCTGCTCAAGTATGGGAATGTCTCCTCGTTCACGGGGCCTTCAAGACGTGCGAGCGACGCAATCGCTATATTCGGGTATGCTCCCTCCTCAAGAGCCATGCCGTAATCGCCCATGTGCTTGAGTTTTGCC
Organism: uncultured Synergistales bacterium; assembly: GCA_905233335.1. GTDB lineage: Bacteria > Synergistota > Synergistia > Synergistales > Aminobacteriaceae > JAFUXM01. The sequence continues at coordinate 13,116 of CAJOED010000036.1, read as the reverse complement.
TTGTTCCTGTCGTACATGCTGAAGTTCCAGCTTTTGTCCTGATTCAGGCGCGAGAACCATACGAGGAACATCTCCGAGAAATCTACGGTTTCGGGGTCTTCGCCGGTATCCGTGAGGTAGTTGCTCTCACAGGCCGCAATCGCCGCATATGCCCAGCAAGTTCCCCAGGGGCTTTGGGCGCGTATGGGAGTTACTCTGTTGTGTTCGCGGAGGTCGTACTTACTCGGCAAGTCTTCAGCAGCACTAACGGCTAAGGAGGCAGCACTCCTGTAGGGTATAGGGGGAAGGAATGCTGCATGAGCCTCAACACAGAACAACGCCGCAAAAACTACAGCGCAAAAAATTTTTCTCTTCATGGAATTACGCGATGGGATTTTTTGTCTGCCATTCAGGACCGCCGCCGCCTTTTTTCCACTCCGGACCTCCATGTTTCCATTCAGGGCCGCCCTTACCGCCAGCAATGAGCTTCATTTCTTCGGGAGAGAGTTTCTCCGCTTCCTGCTCATTAAGAGCTTTCTTCTCTGTGTCTGACATAAAACATTCCGCCTTTCTTTGTTGTGATGATAATATTATACGCTATTCACTAAGTCCGACAAAGGGATATTTGCTTTCCGGCAACGACAAGTCCACCGAACGAAGCAAGCCGCCAGTCATTGAGAGAAATAACGTCGCATACTTCTTCATTATCGTACCCTTACTTTATGCGCAAAAAAATTCAGCGACGACACCAACGCCGCCGCCGAAAAATTATTTCCCGTCCCTAGTCATGAAGTCCTGTAAACGGATAGCTGGAAGGATGCATATATATCAGCACGTCCATATAGCCGAAATGAACGCCCCTGTCGTATGAACCTTCAAAAAACCATTCTGAGTTCTTTGAGCCGACTGAAGGATAATTACGGTCAGATCCCCGGCCGCCCTCCATTTCTTTCCACCAGACTTTAAGATACGCAATACGATAATCATAGCCGCCTGAAGAAGATAAGTTCGTTGTCCATGTTCCGATTTTCCACGAGTGATCCCATGTCCAATATTTCCAGGGTCTATTTTTTGTCCAGTAATCGCCCGCCACAATTGAACTTTGATTGTAATCGTAGAAGCCCGCGCTCCTGCTTTCTTCGTAGTTGTGGTCGGTTGACCAGCCTGTGTCCCTGAACTGGTTATTCTGCTCCTTCACCAGCCTCCGATAGAACACATAACGTTCTGTCAACGCCTGAAACCCTTTGCGCATACTGTCAAAGCGGGATCTGTAGCTGTTGGCTCTGCTCTCACTCTCACAGATATAATTCACCTGTAACTTTACTTCATTTACTAGGTTGTTGAATTTCGTCTGCCATGAGTTGCGGAGGGTTGCGCCGTCCCGAAGGTTGCTCGTGGGAATAGACATCAGCGCATTGTAGTAGCAACGTGTCCTGAAGATTGACTTGTTCATGTCCTTTACGGCGTTGAAGTGGCTCACTGTTACGGGAAGCGTTACCGGTATGATGTTTCTTGCCGCAGGAACTTCACGGAAGCGCGTAAGTGCAACTTTCAGGGGCATGAACTCACTTCTGTTATGTTGTGCCGTAGCAAAACTCCTCAATGTAGCCGCAAGTGCATCAAGTCCGCCGCTGATTGTCTGCCTCGATATGATTGAGCCGGCAAGGGAGATCTGCTCTACCTCGATACTTGCTCCGTAAGAGAGTGCCGCATTTTTGTATGACGTGTAATTAAGACCGACTTTTGCGTTATCCATCATCTGCTTGATGTTGTTGCAGACTTTCTCCGCCGTCCCGGAGTCGTTCGCCGTAACTGCTATTGCTGCCTGTAACCTTGAACCCCATGTGTATCCCGAAACGAAATAGTCGCCGTATTCCTCCCTGAATGCATTTGAGCTGTCTCTGAGTGCATCGAGTGCATCCTGCGTGAATTTCAGGTTTTGAGCGTTCACTGTACGGGGCTGTGTCTCTATGTAGTCATAACGTATTACTACCGTCCTTGCGCACTGTCCGAGCCTCATCGCTACTGACGTAATCGGGCGTGATCCCAGCGCATTCTGCCCAAGCGCAAAATTTGACATTGCTTCGAGTTCCTGTGCTCTGTCGTGTTCCTCTTCCGTGTTCACGATAACTGACTCATAATCGTCCCTGATTGAGAGCTGATT
>CAJOED010000036.1:8146-10922 GCA_905233335.1 uncultured Synergistales bacterium | reverse complement strand
AAACCGTATCCCGGCTGGAACACATCATCATACGGGACGTTGTACACTGTGGGCTGTATTGACGCGTAAGTTGCGGCGGCTCCGAACTCTTCTGAGGCCCTTATGCTTGCCCGTATATTGCTGGCTTTCACCATTGAACTCATAATTTCGCCGTAAATATCATCGTCAAAAAATTCCTGCCTGAACGATGTAGGTAATCCGTCCTCATTGAATGTTTCTGCGTAGTCAAGCATTGTTCTTTGAAGTTCGAGCATTTCGCGCGGTGTCATTTCGATGCCGTCAAGCAGTAACGCGGAAATATCATCTGCCTCATAAATTCTGAACTCAAACGGCACGTCGAACGATGTCGGCGAATATTCAGCCTCACGAAGCCTGAATGTATATGCTCCTGTTTGCGGCGCAACAAACGTAAAGTACAGAATGCACGGTGCTTCAGGGGGCAAAACATCAAGGCTTGCTTTCACCGTGAGATATTCTGTCGGGACGTATGCTGTCGTTTCTTCCTCTTCTCCTTCATGGGGAGTTTCACCTTCGTGAGCTTCCTCGTCCGTAGCAGCGTCCTCATCTTTTGTCTGTTCTTCCGGCTCGGATGCTTCCTCGTCAGAGTCCCCGTTGCTGAAATCGAACGCTAATTCTTTTCCGTCGGGGGCAGTAATCGTGAGGGCTATATCGTTCTCGCCGAGCGTGCGTCCTGAATGCGAATACTTGATTGTGTACGCCGTGTCCTTCGCAAGATAAATATCTGCTGAAATTTCGCCGTTCTCGTCAACGTCCGATGAGTCTACGTAGTTCAAGAATGGCACTGAATACGTCTGGCCGTCGTTCGGAGCATTTCTCCCGTTCTCGTAGTTGTCCATGTCGTAGCCGAACACTACCGGGACTCCGCTGCCGTCGAACTTTATCTCCGTATGTGTTTCGGGTGTTTCTGTTTCTGTTCCTGTTTCTGTTTCTGTTTCTGTGTTGGTGTCGGTTTCGGGTGATGGCGTAACTGTGTCGGCGGGGTCGTAGAAGTTATCGTGAGTGTCAGATCCGCAGCCCCCTGCCGCAAAAACGAATACCAGCAGGAATAAGAGCGCGTATTTCTTCATAGAGATGTCCTCCTTTGTGAATTTGTGAAAAAAAGACCGGGCGAATGTTTAACCCGGCCCTTTGGGTGTGTGTGTATTGCTTAGTCTTTCAGGCCTGAGAACGGGTAAAGCGAACGAGGCATGTAAATTGTCTGATACCTTACGTCCCAGTCTCCGTCGCGGTCATAACCTGCCTGGAATCGGAATTGAGATCTCTGCTTGCCGACTGCCGGAGCGTTCAGAACTTCCCTGACGTTGTCTTTATCGTGAGGTGCTGTTATCTCGAACCAGCAGTTCCTGTAGTCTTCGCCAGCGTTAAATTCCGGCTTCCACTCGTCCCAGCCGATATTCAGCTTCGTGTGGTGTTTTTTGGTGTCGCTCTTGCCTTTTGCTATATCGCTCGTAACAGCCGCACTGACACCGAATGACTTATAGCCCGTAGAGCCGCCGTTTTCACCGAATGGCTTTGAGGTGATTCCCGTCCCTGCAAGGCGCGCTTCTTTCTCCTGCGCATCAACCAACATCTGGTAGAACGTGTAGCGGTCGCCAACCTGCTTTATTTCCTTAGCGAGTGCTACAACTTGCGGAAGAGTTTTCGCTATCATGTCTGCGCTCTCGTAGAAAGCATTTCCGCCCGCCCTTATCGGATTTACGAGAGTGTCGAACTTGAGCCTGTAGTCATCCTGTACTTCTCCGTCCATAACGCCTCTCGGAAGAGTGCCGATTACGTTCCAGTATCCCCTCAATGCAACAAGCTGGCCGTTGAACGTCATGATATTTGCAGAGTGACTGGGGTCAATCGGTATATATCCGTCAATGACTTTGCGCATTCCTGTAAGTGAACGGTAACGCCTGAGAAGGACATTGACGGGTGCATATGTTGCGGGCGTGAAGCTCCCTGCGAGTCCGTCGCGGAATTTCGAGAGTTCGCTTGCAACTTTACCCATTGAGGCTATGTCTTTGCTGTCGTCGAGTGCTACGATTTGCGGAGTTGTGCTTCCTGCTCCGATTGTCCTTATGTCGACGGTGATTTGTGCCTTGTACTTGTTCATTGTTTTCTGCGACTCAGTGCCGAAAGATAAACTTCCTGATGTGCCCGTCTTAGAAACGTCCTCGCTTGCTTTGTTGAGCTGTGCGCCGAGTTCCACTTTGAGCTTTTCGAGCTGTTCGGACGTGTTCGTCGTTATGCTGATTTTTGCCTCATACATTCCGCCGTACTGATAGCCCGCAACAAAGTAATCGCCGTATTCTTTCCTGAATTCGTTGGGGTCTTCCTCTCCGTCCTTTATGGCATCAATGAGCTCTTGTGCGTCCTCGTTGAACTTGTAGTCTTTGAGGCTTGGCAGAGTGCGGTATGTATTTTCGAGCTCCTCATAGTGAATTATGAGCGTCGTAGAAGTGAGGCTGAACTTCATGTTGTTGGTGGACTGTACACTCAAGCTCCCGCCAACAGCAGCCTTTGCGCCTGACAGACTGAAATTCTTGCCCATTTTCTGCTCGTAGTCCTCTTTTGACGTAATGAATGAGTACGTGAAGTGCGTGGAGCCTGTTTTCGCTGTCGGTACAGGGACGGTGAAAGACTCTAATGCTGTCCCCGTAAGAGGCTGGAGGTTCGTTATTGCGCTGAAGCCCGCTCCGAGTTCATATCCGTCCTCATAGGGCACACCGTAAATCGTCGTGTCTATCTGTGTCTTTCCACCGGTTGCCGC
>CAJOED010000036.1:0-8114 GCA_905233335.1 uncultured Synergistales bacterium | reverse complement strand
TCGTCTCCCTCGTCAGCGTATCCGGCTTTGTAGTTCAGAATGTCCATGAAGTCGTTGTACCCTTCACTCTCTTCTGTCTGTACACCGGCGGCGTTTCTGTTTCTGCTTCCGTCGCCAACATTATCTGAACCGTAGACTTCATCAAGGAAGTATCCGTTGACTTCGAGGTATTTCTTGCGGAGCTGTATTATCTCGTTGATGTCCATTTCGCTATATGTTTCGCCGTCCTCATTCTTGATAACGAAACGTGAGAAGTATCCGTTCTGGCCGTCAGAGCCTTTCATTTCCTTGTACACGAACACTACAGAATCCGTCTCTGTATTGCTGTCTGTGTTCCCGTTTGCGTTGCAGATTAGGATTACGTGCTTTCCTGTTGCTGTGGGCGTGAACGTGTGAAGTATCATTGACGGTTCGCCATCCGGGTAAACGGTAACTTCTGTCGGAAGTATTTTTCCGTCCGGGCCGTATATCTCGATGTCAGCCATACGACCGCCGAGAGGTTCAGCCAGATTCTTTGAGAACTCCACTGTGTACTCAACACCTGCCGCAAATGACGTTACTATTACGTCGGGGCTTGACTGACTGGGGAGAGCGTCCATCCACATCATGAGTGGTACTTCACCGCTGACTATCGTTCCTGCTTCAGGTGCGTAGAGCTGCTCTACTCCGTCGAAATCGATAATGTCAAGTTTGTTGTCGCCGTCGCTGTCTCCTTCTGTTTCGAGATCAAGTGCAACGTTCACGCCCATAGCCATTTTCGCTGAAACCTCGCCGTTGCCGTTCACTGCTGACGGAGTCGGTTTGGCTGTGTCCGTCGGGTCTGGTACTTCGATAGCAGCTATGAGTGTCGCAATTGCGCTGTCGAGAGTACCTGATGAGGAACTTACGTCGTCAGGGCCTATCGTATCGGTCGGTGTTGTGTTGGTGTCCGAGCCTCCGCCGTTGCTGGGGTCAGTGTTAGTTTCGCCATTACCGCCATTACCACCATTACCACCATTGCCATCTGTCTCTTCATTGTAGAAGTTGTCGTGCGTATCAGAGCCGCATCCTCCCACACTCAGAGCAAAGAACACTAATAACATTACCGCAATGATTGAGTAGAAGATTTTGCGATTCATGTCATTTCCTCCTTTGTATAAAAAAAATTTGTGTTAGTGCATTATACAACATTCAGTAGAATAACGCATGATTTTTTTTTTTTTCTAATATATTATACAATCTATTTTTTGTGATTGAGTATTGACATTATGTCTGAGCAAAAATTTATACACATAACATCACCTGAACAACTGAATAATTATATACGCGCAACTACACCGGGAGTGTGGCTGTTTCTTTCTGCTGTATTAGTTCTGCTTGCCGGATTTTTCTTATGGATATTCACGGGACGAATTGAGCAGGTAATTTCTGTTGACGCATACACGCGAGAAGGAGTTTCGGTTGCGTTCCTGACGATTGATGACGCAGGGAGAGTCCGTGAGGGCATGCGCGCAAGAGTCGGCGGTGTGTCCGGGAAAGTCCAGAGCATATCACAGCATGAAGAGGTAATTTTTCGTGTAGTGATGTTGGCAAAGGGTGCTCCTGAAGGCAGGACTAAGGCAGAAATAGTTTGCGGGGTTGTGAATCCGCTGTCGTATCTGTTGAAGTGAGGCGCGTGTGTGATGTGTGAAGGCGTGAAGTGTGCGGGGAATGTTACAGGCCGCGTGAAGTCGCTTGCGGGTCATGCTTCCCGTTGTGCGTGTTTCGCGGCGTTGCGTGCGGGGAGTGTTGCAGGCTGTGAGTGCATGAGGCTTTACGGGGAGAATGCTCCCGACAGCATGAGGTTATTTTCGGGTCATCCTTCCCGTTGTGCGTGTGTTGCGGCGTTGCGTGCGGGGAATGTTACAGGCTGTGAGTACGCTGTGAAGTTATCTTATGCTTGGCCGGAGTCCTGCTCATGAAGTCCCCCGTAACTCACAGTGTCGCAAAAGTCCCAGTCATAATGCAGATGGAATCCCTCGAATGCGGCGCGGCATGTCTGGCAATGATTATGGCTCACTATGGGCTGTGGCTTCCGCTCGAACAATTGCGTAAGGAGTGCGGGGTCTCACGGGACGGCTCAAACCTGCGGAGTATATACCTCGTTGCGGAACGTTACGGACTAAGCCCGGAAGCATTCAGGTATTCCGCCGAACAGTTACGCGAGAAGGGAGCTTTTCCCTGCATAGCCTTCTGGGAGTATAACCACTTTGTTGTTGTCGACGGTTTCAGGGGGGATTACGTGGTACTGAATGACCCCGCTCACGGCCTCGTGAAAATGAAGTTCGACGAGTTCAGCAGGTCGTATTCGGGAGTGTGCATGATACTTACGCCGTCAGAGAGCTTCACTCCTTCAGGACAGCCCGAATCAATCCTGAAATTTGCCCTCGAACGCATGAAAGGTACTCTGACAATCTTCCTATTAATAATACTCACGACGATAATAACACTTCTTACGGGAATACTCACTCCGGCATTCTCGCGCTTCTTTGTCGATAACGTTCTGACACGGGAATTTGCGCAGTGGAACAGGGTATTTTTCGGTGCGCTGTTCGTTGTGATGTGCTGTCATGTTGCGGCGGTCATGACACGGAACATATACCTGCTGAAACTTCAGGGCAAAATGTCAATCGTCGCGGGCACGTCGTTTCTGTGGCATGTATTGAGGCTTCCTGTAGAGTTCTTCACACAGAGGACGGCAGGAGATATTGTACAGCGTCAACGCTCGAACGCAAAAATAGCTGACACAATCATAAACTCGTTCGCTCCACTCGTAACGGATACGGCCTCGATGATGTTCAACCTTCTTCTGATGATAAATTACAGTCCGCTGATTGCGTCGATCGGTGTCGTGTCGATAGTGCTGAACCTCATAATAGCGCGGGCAATCTCTGAACGCTGCACGAACATAACACGCGTACAGATGAGAGAAGAAGCCAGGCTCGATGGAGCTACGTTGTCGGGGATTGACATGATAGAGACGATAAAGGCGGCGGGTGCTGAAAATGAATTTTTCGCGAGGTGGGCGGGGTTTCAGGCTTCACATAATGAACAGGCTGTGAAGTATGCAGAGATAAATCAATTCTACGGACAAATACCGGGACTCTTATACCTCCTGGCCGCAAACATAATTCTGTTCTTGGGAGTACGGCTCATTATGCGCGGTGAATGGACTATAGGAATGATTACGGCGTTCAACGGGTATTTTTCGGCGTTCTCGCTTCCGGCAATGTCGCTCATAAATTCGGGGCAGGCTGTGAGGGAAATGCGCGCCCCGCCGATGTTCACGACACAACGACGCAAGCAAACACAGAGAGTGTCAATAGCACCGTTCACGACGCAACAACACACACGAACGATGACACCCACGACACTACTACAACCACCGAAAACTTCACGAAACTAAGCGGCCTCGTCGAAATGCACAACGTAACATTCGGCTATAACCCGCTGGCTTCACCCACCATAGAGAACTTCACGATGAGGGTCGAGCCGGGACAAAGCGTCGCAATCGTCGGGGCTTCAGGGTGCGGAAAATCAACAATCGCGAAACTCATCACCGGGCTTTATCGTCAATGGAGCGGCGAAATCCTGCTTGACGGCAGAACAATAGACAGCATTAACCGCAATGTGTTCACGGGGTCGGTCGGGTGCGTTGACCAGGATATTACGATGTTTGCGGACACTGTAGCAGAGAACATACGCATGTGGGACAAGTCAATAGAGAATTTCGAGGTGATAATGTCGGCAAGGGACGCGAAAATTCACGATGACATTATCGCGCGCGCAAATGACTATGACTCTCTCGTCGTTGAGGGAGGACGTAACTTTTCGGGAGGACAGCGGCAGAGAATCGAAATCGCCCGTGCACTTGCCCAAGACCCGACAATAATAATCATGGACGAGGCTACGAGCTTTCTCGACGCACAGACCGAACACGAAATCATGAATGCCATTGCGGACAGGGGAATAACGCGCATAATAATATCCCACCGGCTGTCAATAATTCGTGATTGTGATGAGATTATCGTAATGAATGCGGGAAAAATTCAGGCGCGCGGCAGACATGAAGACCTCATGAAAACATGCCGTGAGTATGCAGAGATGATAACGAATGAGTGAAGAGTTACGCGGCTGGTTTGACGAACAGATACGCGCAAGGATTGACGCTGACAATGATACATTTTCGGAGGCTCTGTCTGGGCTTTCGGGTGTCATCAACGACGGAGAAGACATTACTGCTTCCGATGCTGAAGAGGAAATCACACGCTACTATCACGCTGAAAGTTGCGGGCAGTTAATGCGGCGGGAAGTGGAACTCAAAGACGGCTGGTACAAGGACGCGGCCGGAGCTTACTTGGGAACAACAAAGGACGGGCGTAAAGCTGCACTGATACCGGGCAGGATTTCTGGCTACAGCTACAAGGATTACGCTACGGGAAAAAGAATCCGCCTCAACCGCAGGACACAGAATAATCTTGAGAGCAAAGCAGTATGTTTCTATAAGCCGCTCCCTGAACATGAACTTCACGTGAAAGATGTAGCACTATATATAATGGAAGAGTTTTCGTTCCGTGAGTTTATGCATTTTGCGCTGGTTACGGTGTTGATTATGCTGGTATCAATGATTACGCCTCAACTGACACAGCATATATATTCTGACGTGATACCTTCGGGAAATTTGCGGCCTCTCGTCGGGGTTGTGCTGTTCATGGCTGGGGTGAATATTTCGGTGTTCCTGCTGCGGGTGATGCGTTCGCTGATGCTGTCGAGAGTAGAGATACGGACGGACATAAATATACGTGCGGCGTTAATGATGAGGCTGATAAATCTTCCGGCGGAGTTTTTCCGAAAATACTCATCGGGAGAACTTGCGCAGAGAATTTCATACGTGAACTTGTTGTGCAGTGCCGTAGCAAAAAATATTTTCTCCGTACTCATTACTGCACTGGTGAGCCTGGTATACATTCAGCAGATTTTTTCTTTCTCGCCCGCTCTCGTGTCCCCGGCCGTATGTGTAATAATATCGCTGTCTGTCTTCTCATTCCTCACGATGAGGGTACATGCTTACGAGATGAGCAAGAAGATGAATTTTTCGGCGCAGGAGAACGGACTACTCTATGCATTCATGACGGGCATACAGAAAATCAAACTCACGGGAGCGGAGAAGCGTGCGTTCGGGAAATGGGCGAAAATCTACCGTGAGAACGCAAAACTCGAATACAACCCTCCGCTGTTCATAAAGATAAATTCTGCTTTGAGGCTCGCAATACTCTCATTCGGGACGTTCGCGATATACTTCACGGCACAGAGTTCCGATGTTGCGGTCAATAACTACATGGCGTTCATGTCGTCGTTCGCGCTGTTTTCGGGGGCATTCATTGAGCTTTGCGACTCGGCGGTGATGGCGGCGGCACTAGTTCCGATGTTTGAGCTTGTGAGGCCGATACTAGAAGCACTGCCGGAAGTGTCAGAGCACAAGAAAGTAATCACGCACCTTTCAGGAAATATTGAGATGAGCAACGTAACATTCAGGTACAACGACACACAGAAAAATATTCTCGACGGCTTATCGCTGAAAATTCGTTCGGGGGATTATGTCGCTATTGTCGGGAAAAGCGGCTGCGGAAAAAGTACGCTGTTACGTCTTCTGCTGGGCTTTGAGCACCCTCAAAGGGGAGTCATCTACTACGACCGGCACAACCTAAGGACGATTGACCCGAAATCACTCCGCGCGAAAATCGGGTGTGTCATGCAGAACAGCAAACTCTTCACCGGGAGCATATACGAGAACATTGCGATCTCTGCTCCGGGGCTGTCGGAAGAAGCAGCATGGGAGGCGGCAGAAGTGGCCGGGATTGCGGACGACATTCGGAAGATGCCCATGATGCTTAATACTATGATTAGTGAGGGAGCCGGGACGATTTCGGGAGGACAGAGACAGAGAATAATCATTGCGCGTGCTATGGCCTCAAAACCGAGAATATTGCTGTTCGACGAGGCAACGAGTGCACTGGACAACATCACGCAGAAGAAAGTATCCGACGCTCTCGACAAAATGAAATGCACACGAATAGTCATAGCTCACAGGCTGTCGACAATCAGGAACTGCAAGAAAATATTTGTGCTTGACGGCGGACGAATTGTTGAGGAAGGTACTTTTGAGGAGCTGACAAAAAGAGGGGGGATTTTTGCCGGACTCGTGGAACGACAAAGACTCCCCCTGCAATGAACTTAATCCGGCCTGAAAAAGTTTGTGATATTCTCGTTTGAACGCTCAATCTTCCGCATCCATGCATCATAGTCCTTCAGCAAGTGTCCGATGTCGCACGCAATGTAGCCGCGCTGTGTGAGATCTACTACCATAGGTTTTGCTGTGGGGCCAAGAATTATGCACACAATATATTTTTCGGGAGGGTACGAAAGAACTTTGTTCACGGTCTCCGCAAGTTTCGAGAAAGCATTTACAGACGGCGCATGAACATCAACGACTTCACACCCGGCATCTTTCAGCAGGTGATAACGTAGCTTGTCGAGAATGCCATCACCCGACACAAGAACAATATTCCTTCCTGCAAAAATTTCTTTCCACGTCCTGAAGTGGAGCGCGAAATCGTAATTTTCGTACGTCTGGTATGCTTGAGTTATGCCGGTGTCAATGAAGAATTTTGCTTTTTGCGGTAGTCGTAAAATCTGTTTGCGGTATCTTGGGACGGAGAAACGCCAGAAGCTCGAAACTGTTTGCGTGAAGTTTTCGTTTTCGGAGAAGTATGCATATGGCATTCCGACTAGTACATCATCGCGGGGAACAGCAATTATTTCGTTGAGGTTTTGCGTAAGTCTCCATTCAGTGAAAAGGTATGCCCCCCCCCCCTACGCATATCAGCTCACCGTCTCCGAAACGGCAGAAGCTCATCAAGTTCTTCTTGAGGTACTCCAGGGACTCTTGCGTCGAGAGAATGACGGGAAATTTTGACTTGTCAGCAAAATGCCACTGAAACCAGCCGCGCAAAATCTTCAGACGATAACGCAGAGCACGATATACCTTCTTCATGCCGCGCACTATGTATCCCGGCGATAATATTTTTTTCCATTGTGATGACAGCTTACCCCTGAAACCGTTTGTCAAAATCATGTACTCAAGCCCGACATGAACTTGTGAATTTTTCAGTCCCGATATTGCATCAATATCAAGCCTCACGCCATCAGAATTGTAGAGCCTGCCAAGACTCACGGGGTCAGTGATTGAGTTTCGTGCGTCGAATGAATTTCTCGCGATGTCCTGCACTCTGTTCACCGTGATGACTATTGCTTTGCTGTCAGAGTCATAACACGCCAGGCTTGGCCGGGAAATGTAGCCTTCAGGATTCATGGTAACGATGCCTTCAAGGGGGTTAGGAGCATAAGCGCGCTTCTTTCCGAGAGAAATGATGTGCTTCACGTCGTCTTTCCTGTACAAAGTGCAGTCCATCTCCCACGGGTAATTGTAGTGAATTGTGCCTGCACTCCGCCAGTCCCATACGAGAAATTTATCTTTCACGTCGTAATACATCGGGAGCTTGATATTCCTGCCCAGCCTGAAGCTGAAACCGAAAACGTCATCGTTCGCACGCAAGAAATTTTCTGCCTCATGAACAGAGAAACTTTTTGTGAAGACGACATCATCACAGCCGAACATAAGACAATCGCCGCAGTCCTCAATCGTACTCACTAAGTCCCGGTAAAAGTTAGTCTCCCGTATCCACCTGACGGCAGGAAAACTCTTCATGACCTTCTCATAAGAAATATTCTCACTGTCAACATAAATTACAGCAACTTCACTTTCTTTCAGGTCAGAAAACTATATCGAAGGTTACATAAACTGGCTCAATCGAAAGCTTAACTAAATCTCAAAAACTTTACGTGTTAGTTGAAATAAGTTATAATAAGCATGGAATGCAAACAGGCAGGTTTGTCAATAATATGAGGAGGTATCGCCCATGAAACGTATCGGAATACTTACCAGCGGTGGGGACTGCCAGGCGTTAAATGCCGCAATGAGAGGCGTAGTCAAGTCACTGGTGTTCAGCGGTGAACAGATTGAGATTTATGGTTTC
>CAJOED010000035.1 GCA_905233335.1 uncultured Synergistales bacterium | reverse complement strand
GATACGCTGACCGGCATCCAGTGGGGACGGATCGAAGACAAATACGGCTGGACCTGCGGGATTGACGACTGAGTGCGGTTCGGTTTGTACGCAAGGTAACGGCTGGATCAGGACAGGAGATGAAAATGCAGTCGGACAGGGATTTAAGGCGGTTGCTACAGGATATTGACCACAGGGGCTATCCGTCCTACAAGCAGACGGCGGGCAGATGGGATTTCGGCGGGTTCATCCTCTCGATCGACCATGTGCAGGGTGATCCGTTCGCGTCGCCGTCAAATGTCAGCGTGCCTCCTGCAGCATAAACAGCCCCGCCCGAATAAGCGTTGTTTGTGTCGAACGATATACCGCCCGAAAATGTCAGGTTTCCCGTGTTCACGTACAAGGCTCCTCCGAAAGGAGCGGTGTTCTGTGTGAAGTCAGTATCTCCCATAGAAGCTCCGCCGCTCCCGGAAATGTATACAGCTCCGCCGAGTCCTTCGGAAATTGTGCGCGACGGGTCAACAGTATTCGCGAGTGAAGACGCTGTGTTTTCCTCAAATATCGAGTATGCATTTTCAGCCGATATACTGCTCCGGCCTTCCGTGTATATTGCGCCGCCCCGTAAGTTTGAAGCGTTTTTTTCGAACAGAAAATACCCTGCAAGATATGCCGCACCGTTACCGGACAAGCTCAAAGCTCCTCCGTTCGTGTCAGCAGTATTTTCCTTGAACGTGTATGTCCCCTCATCAGCCGCCTCAATACGTCCGCCGTAAACACTCAATGCTCCTCCGTCAGCTGTCGCGTAGTTCTCCGTGAATGTTACTGTCCCGGCCAAGTATGACGCTCCGCCCTCAACGTGTATTGCTCCTCCACGCTGCGCCTTGTTCGTGTTCGTGAACGATGTGCCCTCATTCACCCGTACAGTTCCGGCAGAATGAATTGCCCCGCCGTAAATGTCCGCACTGTTCTGTGAGAAGTTAGTGGTGTCGAATGTTGCAGTACCAGTCGAAGCAACACTCACAGCCCCGCCGTTATGCGCAGAGTTGCCGTTTATCGTCGCGCTCCCGAATAACACTCCAGTGAATGCCGCAGTCCCGGAATAAACATACACAGCCCCGCCGTTGCCTTTAGGAGCAGTATTGCCGGTGAACGTCCCGGAATTTGCCATCGTTACTCCGCCGCCGGAATATATCGCGCCACCGTTCCCGGAAGTTGCCGTGTTCGTCGTGAATGTCGGTGCCTCCGTGAACGTAATCATGCCAGAAGCATATAACGCCCCGCCGCTTGTGTCTGCTGTGTTGCTGGTAAACGTTGCAGAGTTCTCGAATGCCGCAGTGCTTGACGTAAAGACAGCCCCGCCGTTCGAGCCTGCTGTGCTGTTCGTGAAGGTTGCAGAGTTGGCGAATGATAACGCACCCGACGCATATACAGCCCCGCCGTTTGCACCTGCTGTACTTTTTTTGAATTCTGCTGTGTTCGCGAATGCCGCCGTACCTGATGCATATACTCCGCCGCCGCTCCCGGAACTTGCCGTGTTGTTCGTGAAGGTTACAGCTCCCGAAAAGTTCACGCTCCCGGAATTGTCATACACAGCCCCGCCGTTCTCCCCTGCAGTGTTGCCGCTGAATGTTGCAGTGTTAGCGAATGTTACCCCGCTCGCTTTGATGTATATTGCGCCTCCGTCAGTTCCTGCAAGATTGTTGCTGAATACGGGACTGCTGTCGAATGTTACGCTCCCGGCCTCGTTGATGCAGATAGCTCCGCCGTTCTCGCCCGCATTGTTCCCGGAGTATGTCTGACTGCCCGAAAACGTTACGGAAGTCCCGGAGCTGTTGATGTATATTGCGCCTCCGTTCGTAGCTTGTGCACCGCTGCAGGTTATGCCGCTGAGAGTTATGCCTTCTGTTACGGTTCCCTGAAACACACTCAACCCGCCGCCGTTCTCGTCGATTATCGATTCAACATAGCCGCCCGAATTCCTGTTCATGTTGTTCATTGTTACGGTGTTCAGTATCAGGCTCTTGGCGTTCAGTACGCGAATACCTCCTCCGGCACTCCCGCCGTCAAGCGTGAGACCCTGAAACGTTACGTCTATATTCGGGTTGTTTATCTCGAAATGCCTGTAGTACTGCTGTGATGTCAGAGTGTAGCCCGCGCCGTTAATCGTCAGCGTCGTGAGATTCGGATAGTCCGTTGCACTGAAAGTAATCATGCCTTCAGTCATTGTGAAACTTTCACCGAGAGTGAGGGTAATATCAGCGTCGGCACTAAAATTAACAGCATATTCATTCAATGCCGCAGTAAAATTATGGCTTGAAGTAATCGTATCATTGAATGCGAATGCCGGAAAACTCAACGCCAGCACACAAGCCAGCGCAAGAAAAATTTTTCTCAAAGTAAAACTATCTCCCTTCATGTTTCAAGAATGCGCAGACACAAAGCACGATAATCATTCCCGCGCCCGCATTGCAGCCTCCACCGCCGCCGCCTTCTGACTCGCTGACATCCGCAAATTGTTCGTTGTTGTTCGTAGCAGTACCGCTATTGTTCGTGGTGCCGGAGTTATTCGTCGTGGTGCCGGAGTTGGTGTTCGTCGTGTTGTTGCTGGGGTTGGTGTTCGTGCCGACGTTCTCGGTGTCGGTGTCGGTGGGATTGTTGATGTACCCTGCCGGCGCAACAAAAAACGTCATGTTCCACTTGTTGTCGAAAGTGCCGTCCCTGATAACGATGTAGTCATTCTCCGAGTTCGTCGCGTGGTCAGGCACTATCTGCAGCGCAGGCCGCGTCCCGTCCCTTGTTCCGTCCATGAGCATAACGATAAAACTCACCGTAATAACTCCCCTGTCGTTGTCCTGAGTCTGTCTGCCTCTTTCCTCGTCGAAAAATACCTTCACGAGTTCGTTATAGTATCCCTTGTCCATAAGTTCCTGCGTCATGTCCCAGGGATTGAGAACGCCGTCAGTTTCCGTCAGCAGGTACATGTGATAGTTGTTCGCAAAAATCTCCGAAATTTGTCCGTCATTGCGCCAGTTCTGCAGCATCGTATTCCATAAGTTTCTGTCCTGAATGAGCGTTACGGGAATATTCAGTGTTATATGCACTGGAAGTACTCCCTCTTTTGCTTCCGTTCGCAGTGATGACGGTATACTCTGATTTATCGTGAAGTACTCGATAGCTTCACTCGGCATAAGTTCGCGGTTTACGGAGCTTGCTGAAAATGTCGTCGTTGATGGAGCTTCTACCTTTTTCGACGAGTTCATTAACGTAGCTATGCGGTCATAAAAATCAAGTGTTGCGGGTCTTGGCTGGTATGCAGTAATCTCAAACAGCGAAAATCTCCCTTCAGGTGCTGAATACTTGTATGTTTCGCCGAGCCTTTTTCCGTAAATGATCTTGTGATTGAGTATCAGGTCATGAACTCCGCCATCTTGTGTATCATCAACCGGGAAAAGCCGCAAAGGTCTCTTGTTCGTCTCGTTGATGTTGTACTGTCTGCGGTAAACTGACACGAGGCCGGGCGCAATATGGCTCATCTGGTCAAGCTGAAAACTATTCTCTATGTACGTTGTGCCCTGTACGCGCGGAAGGTCGAACTTCCAGTAGGCTGGAAAATCCCACGCCCCGTAACTGTCATAAGGCATTGCCGCGTACCTTATCGCCGAGTAATTCGCAATTTCAGTCGTGAGGTAGTAATTTATGCGTGAGTTGTCGATGTTCACGAGGTCATCAACGGGGACGAATACCCAGTCATTTTCGCCGATATTTTTCGGACTCTGAACGTCCCAAGTTGCAACGTCGTAAGCTACGATATTACCGTCAAGCCCTGCTGTATCTCGTAAAGTCATGCGGAGTTTCAGGGGATATTGCTTTGCTGTTCCGTTTCCGACGCTGGCTATTACCATCGGGCGCATGAGGCTCTGTGAGGGAAGTATTGCGGGTGCCTGCTGGAAGTTGAAGTATTGCGCGACTGTATCACGTGTTGCGGTGTCCCTGTTGAGGCGGCCTATTGCGAAATGATACTGGCTCCATAACCCGTCGTAATTCCCGGAAGGATGCCCGATTGATGTCTTTGTGTCGACATAAACATACGGTGTCCCTTCACTGTCGAGAATGTTGCTCATCTGCAAGTTCGGGGTTGCTACGTCAAACTTCATTGTCGGGGAGCGGAAATTCATGTCAAGTTCACCGTAACCGTCAGCAACAACAAAAAACAGCGTGTGAAGATTTCTGCTTGTTACTGCGTTGGTAGTTTTGCCGTTCATGACCTTCAAGACAGCGTTTCCGTCCGTAACAACGTCGCCGGATACGTCAATGGGTGTGCTGTGAGAATCGCCGAAAGTATCTCCGACATCATTAACGACCATCCACTGATAACTTACGCCGTTTGCGCCTAAAAGGTCGTCGAACTGGTAGTCAGCAAACGCCGCACCTGACATAACCGCAAGAATGAACAGCACACATGCGGCCTTCATAAAATGTTTCAAGTACATAACCTCCTAAATGTGATTGTCATCTATCGTTCTCGCCCGGCTCTGTGAGTTCGTGCACTCCTTCGGGCGGCTCTTTCTGCTCTGTCGGGCTTCTCTGTCTGTGTTGTGCGCGCGGCACGTCGTGAAGCTCTTGCTGTGCGTCTGTCGTCCTGTTCTGCCTGCTGTGAGGGTGTCGGGGTTTCTTGTTCTTCGCGGTTGAGTTCCTCGTCAGTCGGTACAGGTGCAGGGGGCGGAGCGGGTTTTTTGCGTACGGGTTTCCACGAAATGCCTGCTCTGATCATCGACAAATAACTCATCGGGTTGTTTATCGCGTCATACGAGAAGCAGTCTATTATTTTTCGTGCGTAATCGGAATATTTTTTCTCCTCAAGAATTATTGCGAGTTCATTCAGTGCCATAGCCGCAAGTGCATTCACTGACGGGAGCGAATTAACATCTTGGCCGGACTTGAAGCGCGTGAAAATATTTTTGTCGTCCCCCGCGTTCATGAACAATCCGCCGTACTTTTCGTCCCAAAATTTTCCGGTGAGAACGTCTGCTAATTCCTGTGCACATTTCAGCCATTCGCCGAGCTGTTTTTCACCCGCCGGGTTGAAGTGCTTTATGGCCTTGTACAGCTCAAGAACTCCCCAGAGAAAGTACGCGAAATCTTCAGAGAGTGCATCAATTTCTGTTTTGCCGTCAATCCATCGTCTGTGCCATTTGCCGTCTTTGCCGAGAAAGTTTTTCTGTATGAACAGCGCAGAACGTTCCGCAATATCGCGCCACTCCGACTGTTCAAACGCAACCGACGCACGAGCAAGCGCACCTATCATGAGTCCGTTCCACGACATCAATATTTTGTTGTCAGTGCGGAGGGGTGAACGTCTCTCTCTTGCCTCAAGCAATAACTTTCTGCATTCCGACAGCCTCACGCCGACTTCAGAGCCTTTTATGCCGTAACGTTTCGCAAGCTCCGTAACTGTCGACGCTTCATAGAGTATATTCCAGCCCATTTGGGAGCCGGCTAGCTCGTTGCCGAAATTCCCGCTCGGAAGCACAGCATACGCAGAACAGAATAACCCTCCGTCGCCTTCCGGGAGAATGCTCTTTATCTGGTGTTCCGTCCATAAGTAATAGCGGCCTTCACCTTCGGGCGTATCTCCGTCCATCGATGTCCTGAAACCCTGCGAATATGAATCTCCGTCGCAAAAATATCTTGTTATGCAGAATATTATGTCTTCAGCAAACAGACGGTGAAATGAGTTCTGCTGCAGCTCCTGAGCCTTTGACACCGCAAGAAGCAATACAGCCTGATAGCACAATAACTTCTCGAAATGAGGCACAAGCCACCGCTCATCTATCGCGTAACGTGAGAAGCCCCCGCCCAAATGATCGTGAATGCCGCCGCGCCACATACGCCGCAAAGTTACGTCTACCATTGTGAATGCGTCTGACCGGTCGTGCTTTGAGGCTCCTGATTTTTCGTCAGCAAGTGAGAGCAGGAACAATAATTTGTCGGGTTCCGGGAATTTCGGAGCAGTACCGAATCCACCCCAGCGCATGTCGAAAATTCTGCGGAGGTCATTCAGTGCCTCGTACGCTGTGTATTTCCGTATGCGTCCGCCCCTGTACTTTGTGCCGGAAAGAACATCAAAGCGTTCACGTACCATTTCGGCCAAGTCGTTTGCGGCTCTCTCTACGTCGTTGCGCTGAACATGCCACAGCCATTTGATTCGCGGCAGGAGTTCGGTGATGCCCGGCATTTGTCCCGTTGTGCGTTTGGGAAGCCATGTCGTACAGAAAAACGGCCTCCCTTCCGGCGTGAGAAATATATTCAGCGGCCACCCCGCACTACCGTTCTGCACCCTGCAAACCTCCATGAACATATCGTCGAGGTCTGGACGTTCTTCCTTGTCGACACACACTGGGATAAACGCATCGTTGAGCATTCCGGCAACTTCTACGTCGTTGAAACATTCGCGGCTCATGACGTGGCACCAGTGATCTGACGAGTAGCCGACAGAGAGAAATATCGGTTTGTCCTCGTGCCTTGCTGTGTCGAACGCTTCAGGACTCCACGTGTACCAGCCGACCGGGTCTCGTGCGTGCTGCAACAGGTACGGGCTTAGTTCTCCGCCGAGATGGTTGACGGGGACGAATACTTTTTTCGCGAGCCTTGCAGCAGTTTCTTCGGAGTATTCTCCGTAAGCCGCAAGAACATCATTCACGAGGCTGTTAGTGAACTGCATCTTGTTCCGCTTCTGCTATCGTTATGAGTTCGCTCAAAGTGTCTATGCTCTTCCACGCGCCGAGAAGCTCGAACTCCTCACGCGAAAAATTGCCCTTCGTTATGCCGATTGCCCGGACGTGTGCCGCCTTTGCCGTAACAATGTCCAAGTCAGCATCCCCGACGTAAACAGTTTCGCCTGCGGGAATGTTCATGTGCCGTAAAAGCTCGTTCATCATTGCGGGGTTCGGCTTGTAGGGAAGATGCCCGTAAGGCTCCAACGCTCCGACGACCTCATCGAAATACTCAATAAGCCCGGTGCGTTCAAGAACTCGTCGGGGAGTTTCCCTGTTCGAGAGTACTGCAAGTTTCAGTCCCATTTTCCGCAGTGCCGTAAGCGTCGGTATAGTGTCCTCAAATGGGCGTATGAGTTCGCGCTCGAAACGTTCATTGTTCTCACGGTACATCTTGACCCATTCCGGGCGGTATTCTCCGAGAAGACCCTCACAGAATGTCGGTATCGGTGTAGCTATGTACTTCATTGTGAGTTCGTGAGAGACTTTCGGGAGTCCTTCATGTTCTGCTACGTAGTTGAAGCCCGCCATTATCGCATAGCTTGAGTCAACTATAGTCATGTCGTGATCAAATACCATAAGGCTAATCAAGCACTAAATCACCCCTTCGGCTTTTTGTTGATTATTCACGTAATCTTTTATCAGTGTGTTAATGACAGCGTTCATTCTGTTGAGGTATCCCTTGCCCGTTTGCCTGAAATAATCGATAGCATCACGGTTGAGGCTCAAATATATGCCTTCTGTTTCGGGAGTTTCCCAAAGTCCTTCTACGCTGTTGAAATATTCTTCTGTAAGTTCGGGAATGTCCGAGCAGTCTATATCCTCGTCCTTCATGTTTTTCAGTGCTTCGAAATCAGTTCCCATTTTCAATGCCTCCTCATGATAGCGTTTACGTTCCTCAATTCTTGCCCGTCTGGCTGAAATTATGCGCCTTTTTCCGTTTCTAGGAGTGTATATCACAGTAATTTCAATGTCATTCAGCAGGCCAGTAGAAACATAACGTTTTTCGCCGTAATCCGCTCTCAAATCCTGCACAGTATTAACAAACGCCCTGTATATTTTTACAGCATCAACGAAATCTATTCTATGCTTCTCAATATTTTTCAGTCGTTTGTTCTCGTCCCACTCAAATAACATACTCATAACTATCGCCTTAAACTGTTGCCCATGTTCCTGAGCATATCATTGCGCTGCTGTGTCATCGTCTGGCTGTTAGTCGTTGCCGGGCTTGACCAGTACGCTTTGGCTGTCGACGCAACATAACCCATCCAGTTTATGCCGAACATTTCGAGTATCATCGTTACTCCGAACACGAGCCACACGATAACGGCAAGGACTGCTATGATTCTGAAGCTGGCAGTAATTGTTCTGTCTGCTGACTGTTCGAGACGCTTGATTTCGTTTTCAGCTTGAGCTTTCTCTTCACGGGACAAATTTTTTTCGTCGCGCCTAAGACGGAATATCCGCCAAAGACTCGCTCCACCCTGCGCCCACTGCCATAAACCAAGCAGGAAGATAGTAGCCGCTATAAATCCGATGAGAATACCCATGAAATTTTCGCCTCCTTTCGTGAAAATAATTTTGTGAATGCTATGTGATATTATAACTTTGAAACAGAAATTTTTGATGTTATTATCGCGTCGCACAATGAAGAGGATATGAACTCATGAAGATAATTATCGCTGGTCTAGGTCCCGGAAACCCTGAACTCGTTACGTTAGAGGCTCTCAATCACGCGAGAAGCTCCGATGTCATTATTGCGCCGCGCTCCCGTAAAAACACACCCGGAGTTGCGGAGAACATTATCGCCCATCACCTGCCCGACGCAAAAATTATTCCCGTCCTGTTCCCGATGATTACCGACACAGAACAGCGCGACAAAATCATACTCGAACAGCTCACGGACATTCAGCTCGTCAACAAAATATTTTTCCCGGTAATCGGTGATAGTATGCTGTACTCTACGGGAGCTTACTTGCTCGATGTATGGCGCAAGATTATCCGCGGAATTTGTTCCGGGTGTGTCTGCTCACTCAATGGCCGCCGCGTGTGCAAAAAAATTTCTCGCAATGAACACCGATATACCCTCAATCATTCCCGGCACTGCTGACCGTGAGAAAATCATCAACGTCATGAAGTACTCCGACACCGTAGCAATATACAAACCCACCGCACTAAAAGACCTTCACGAACTCACAAAAAAATTCACGAACATAATACGCGTCGACTTTGCCGGCATTCCGGGAAAAGAAAGAGTGATTACTGGTGATGAGGCACTCAATGATATTCACGAGTACTTGTCGATAATACTTCTATGGAGATAATACGCGGGGAAATTCGCCTCACGATTGATATTATTATCGGGCTGGTAATAGGTGAGATTATTACGCGCCTGAAACTTGCTGACATGCTCATGAAAAAATTTATGCCCGTCCTCGAACGTCATAATATCCCTGATGTTACAGGTCTTGCACTTGCTGTCAGTGCGGGGTCGTCGAAAACAGGTGCCGCAATTATCGCTTCTGCCCTCGAATGCAACGCTATCACCGAAAATTCTGCTGTATGGTCTGTGCTCATGCTTCCGCTCCCGTCGTATTTGCGAAGGTGGCCGGGAACTTTTGCGCTGTCGGTGAGCCTAGCCGGGACTGCCGGGGGTATCTTCGCGGTGTCATTGCTGGTGAGAAGTATATTGCGTTTCGTGATGGCGTTCATGTTCCTGAAGCGTGAAGGCGTGAACTCTCCTCGTGAACATCATGAACTCGTCAGCGTGAACAGAACGGGAAACATATTACTGCGGCTCATGAAGACTCTTCCGTTTGCGTGGGTATTCTTTGCGCTTGCGTACTCACTCGTGCCCGTCATCAACCGAACGTTATCGGGAATGTTTCCGGGCAATGCGGCTGTATGGACGGTTGCGGCAGGGAGCGTGGCTCATGTGTCGGCGG
>CAJOED010000034.1 GCA_905233335.1 uncultured Synergistales bacterium | reverse complement strand
AAGTAATAAGGGGTGAGAAATTATGATACTGCTGAAAGCTGAACACATAGACAAGCGATTCGGAATAACCCACGCCGTTAATGACGTGAGCATTGACATCAACGCCGGAGAAATTCGCGCATTAATCGGTGAGAACGGTTCGGGAAAAAGTACGTTCTGCCAGATGCTGTGCGGAATATACACGCTCGGCGGAGGAACATTCACGCTTGACGGCCAAGTCATGAACGTCCGCAATCAGGTAGAAGCCAACAACTTGGGAGTGTCAATTATCGTTCAGGAAATGGGCACATTGTCGGGTCTGACTGTTGCGGAAAATATATTCTTGGGACATGAAGACCCGTTCATGCACTATGGGATAAAGAACAGCCGCGCAATGATACGTGAAGCACAAAAATTACTTGATGATTACGGCTTCTCAAAGATACGTGCGGGGGCAATGATCGACAACTATAATTTTGAGGACAGAAAGTTAGTAGAGATAGTGAAAGCTACATACTTCAAGCCGAAAATATTAATCGTCGACGAAACTACAACAGCACTTTCACAAAACGGACGCTTTGAGCTGTACAAGATAATGGACGCTGTGAGGGCTGACGGACGGAGCGTAATCTTCATCAGTCATGACTTGGGGGAAGTTCTCGAACATTGCGACACCGTGTCAATCCTCCGGGACGGCGAATACATCGACACCGTGAAATCTTCCGACGTGAACGAGGACGACTTGAAGCGACTCATGGTCGGTCGTGAGATAGGCTCTGCGTACTACAGGACAGACTACGGGCGCGAAATTTCCGGCGAGGTCGTATTGAGCGTTAAGGGCGTGAGTGTTCCTGGACAGATTGAGGACGTGAGCTTTGAGCTTCATCGCGGGGAAATTCTCGGTTTCGGCGGGCTGTCTGAATGCGGAATGCACGAGGTCGGCAAGGCTATATTCGGCGCGTCGTGGGACAGGACCGGGAGCGTAACACTCTCTGACGGCACGAACATTAACGACATACCGTCGGCGATAAGGCACTCGATAGCATACGCCTCAAAGGACAGGGACAACGAGTCAGTGATACTGAACGAGAGCATACGGAACAACATCATACTTCCCTCGATAGATGACCTTGCGAACTCTCACATTTTGAGCGGACGAAAACTGAATGACTTTGCAGAAAAGTACGCTGAACAGATGCAGACAAAGATGCAGGGTATTCATCAGTTTGTTTCTGACTTGTCGGGCGGCAACAAACAGAAGGTAGTTCTTGCGCGGTGGATAGGGAAGGACAGCGATATTCTCGTTCTCGACTCACCGACTCGCGGCATTGACGTAAAAGTGAAGCAGGCGATTTATGCTCTCATGTCGGAGTTGAGCGCGAAGGGGAAATCCATAATCATGATAAGCGAGGAGATACCTGAACTTTTGGGAATGTCCGACAGAATATTAATCATGAAGGACGGCAGAATTAACGGGAGCTTCATGAGGTCAGAAGCACTCACAGAAGAAGACCTCATCGCGAAAATGGTATAGGAGGTGAAAATATATTATGGCGAAAAATGAAGACAGAGCGCGTTTGTCATTTCTCGATAACGATACATTCAAGGGGTTATTGCCGTTTATCGGGCTGGTAGTAATTCTCGGAGCTATGTATTACCTGACGGAAGGCAGAATATTCCAGCCGCGGCGTTTGAGGCTGTTACTCTCGCAGGTGTATTATCCCATGATAGTAGCAACGGGAGTATTTTTCGTGATGACTTTGGGATCAATCGACTTCACTGAAGGTTCTACTTTGGGTGTTGCGTCAATCGTGATTTCTGAGCTGTCGTTCTACAGCATACCACTTGCGATAGTCGGCGGCATTCTTACGGGTGCGGCAATCGGAGCGGTAAACGGATTCTTTCACGTAAAGTTCCGGCTTCAGAGCTTCATAGTTACGATATGCACGATGTATCTTTTCAGGGGAGTATGCGCGTATCTTACGACGGAGACGGCTATTCCTGCATCGGCGGCGATTAAGGCACTAGACAGCGACAACCTGAAAATAGCAGTAACTCTTGCGGTGTTAGTTGTTGCGTTCTTCCTGTTCAAGTTCACGCGTATAGGGAACGACGTAAAAGCAGTGGGATCGGGCGAGACTGCGGCACGTTTTTCGGGAGTTCGCACGGACAATGTGAAGTTTCTTGCGTTTGTTGCGGCGGGAGCACTGACGGGACTGGCGGCGTTCGTGAACGTCATCAAGGTCGGATCGATCACTGCTACGGCGGGCAACCAGTTAGAGACACAGATACTAATCTCACTCGTTCTCGGGGGACTTCCCATTACGGGCGGGGCAAAGGTGAGGTTCTCGAATATCGTCGTCGGTACTCTGATGTATACGGTGCTGAATAACGGACTCGTAATGCTTGGCTTTGAGTCGGCGACACAGCAGCTCATCAAAGGGATAGTGTTCCTGGTGTTTGTTGCGCTGACGATTGACAGAAAAGCATTGAAGGTCATCAAGTAAGTAGTGAGGGGGCGGAAAACCCCCTTTATTTTTTCCGTGCAGACGATGTTACTACGAAACGCTGAATACATATGAACAGCAGAAGCAAACCTCCCGTAGCAATTTTTCCCCACCACGATAACAAGTTCCCGTTGAACGTAATCAGAGCAGGTATCACCGACTTCAACAACACTCCGAACAGCGTCCCAATCATGTAGCCGACACCGCCAGTCAGCAACGTCCCGCCGATGACCGCACACGTAATCACTTCGAGTTCGCCGCCCTGAAGCGACAAGTTCCACCCGCTTTTCACGTACAGCGCATAACTTATTCCCGCAAGCACAGAGCATAGTCCGTTGAAGCCGTACACCAAGACTTTTGTCCGTCCGACGGGAAGTCCCATCAATGACGCTGACTGTTCATTGCCGCCTATAGCGTAAATGTTGCGTCCAAACCTCGTGCGCTGTAGTATGAACGTTCCCGCTATTATCATCACGACAAATAATATTACGTTGAAGTTTATGAACGCTATGGGTCTTATTCGTACCCAGTGCCCGGCAGAATACTTCATGAGGTATATTTTCCACCCGGCAAGTGCATCTATCATCGGGTGATGTATATCTATCGACTCACGGCTTATCAGTGAACACACTCCGCGCGCAAAGAACATTCCGGTAAGAGTCGTAATGAACGGCGGCACATTCAGGTAGTGAATCACCCAGCCCATGAGCAGGCCAAGTCCCACGCCCATAACGAGAGCCGCAAATATGCACGTCATCGGGTGAAGTCCGAGAACTGTCGTGCCGTACGCTATGAACATTCCCGTGAGTGAAGCCACTGCTCCGACAGAAAGATCTATGCCGCCCGTGATTAATACCATCGTCATTCCGACAGCAGAAATCCCGAAATACGCATTGTCGATAAACAAATTCACGAACGTTCGCACAGTCATAAATCCTTTGTCGCCGTACATGAATGCACCGAACGCATAAATCACAAAGAATATTCCGATTGTCGCATATACCATTATGTATTTAGGGTTGGTGAGTTTCGATAATATACTCTGTCTGTTGTTCGTCATCTCGATTCACCTCCGCGCCTGGCCGCACGTTTCGCAAAATATTCACGCACCGGCTGTGATTGCAGTACGATAACTACAGCAATGATTAACGCCTTGAATGCCATTGTAGCCTCCGCAACTATCCCGAAATAATACACGAACGTTACTATTGTGCGTATTATCAGCGAGCCGATGACCGTACCCGCAAGGCTGAACTTTCCGCCCGACATGTTCGTGCCGCCGATGACTACTGCTAGTATTGCGTCCATCTCAAAATTCAGTCCGGCATTGTTGGAGTCGTTCGACATGATACGGCTTGAGTATATCAGACCCGCAATCCCCGACAATAAGCCCGTTATCATGAACACTATCAATATTACTGTGTCCGCCTTTATGCCCGATAACCTGCTCGCGCTCGGATTGACACCGACGGACTCCACGAACGCACCGAACGCCGTTTTCCTCGTGAATATCGCAACACCAAGCACTACAAGAATAGTTATGATTATCGGCATGGGAAGATAGAGAAAGCTCCCCTGTCCTATTATCCTGAATGGAGAGTAGCCCGTCGTGAACTGTTTGCCGTCCGTCAGAATCTGCGCAACACCACGCCCGCATACCATGAGTATCAATGTCGCGATAATCGGCTGTATTCCTCCCTTCGCCACCAGGAAGCCGTTGAACAGTCCCATTAACGCGCACACAATGAGCGGCACTGTCAGGACGAAAATATACGGGCACACGGTATAATCTCCCGGCGTGTTGTACGTCAGAACGTCCCACCGCAAAAACTTCAACGCTATAGCCCCCGCAACAGCCACAAGAGCACCGACAGAAAGATCCGTCCCGCCGAGAGCAATTACTAGTGTCATGCCCATAGAGATTATTGTGATTTCGGCTGACCTGTTCACTATGTCTATGAGGCTCCCGTAAAGCATTCCCGTAGAAGGCTGGTAGCTTATGCTGAAGAAGTCAGGACGTATTATGAAGCACACAAGAAGTATTAACAGTTCAGCAATGACCGCCCACGTAACTTTTGACTGCATTAACGATGACACATCAAAATTTTTTCTCGCCATATTACGCAGCTCCTTCCGCAATTATCTTCAAGATGTCCTGCTGTGTGCATGATGAGCCGTCAACCTCAGCAACTTTCTCACGATCCCTCATGATGATTATTCTGTTCGAGCAGCGTATTATCTCGTCGAGTTCAGAACTGATGAAGATGACTGACACTCCTTCACCGCACATTTCGAGCATGAGACGCTGAATTTCTGCCTTTGCGCCGATGTCTATTCCGCGAGTGGGTTCGTCGAGTATCAAGATTTTCGGTTCCGCCGCCATCCATCGTGCAAGAATAACTTTCTGCTGGTTACCGCCGGAGAGTTCGCCCGCTTTCTTCTCACAGTCAGGGGTAGCAATGCCGAGTAACTTTATGTATTTGTCGGCAAGTTCTGTCTGTTCCTGTTTCGTCATGGGATGCATGAAGCCTTTTCGGGACTGCACAGCAAGCATAATATTTTCGCGTATCGACAAGTCCCCGATAATGCCGTCGCGTTTTCTGTCTTCGGGGCAGAAGGCTATCCGTGCTTTTATTGCGTCGAACGGCTGACGTAGTGTTATGCTCTCACCGTCAACAAAAATTTCACCCTTCACCGTACGGCTTGCACCGAAAAGCATCTCGGCTGTCTCTGTCCGTCCGCTTCCCAAGAGTCCCGCAAACCCGACGAGTTCTCCCTTCTTGAGTGTAATGGATATGTCCTTCACGTGCGAAGCGTCCCCGATGTGTTCGGCCTTCAGCATGTAGTCAGCGTCTCCGGGAACTTCCGCGCGCTTGAGGTTGAAGATAACGTCCATATCTTTGCCGACCATTTTCGTAACGAGTTCGACCTTGCCGAGTTCGTTTATGCCGTATGTGCCGATTAAGTGCCCGTTGCGTAATATCGTCATTCTGTCGGACACAGCGTAAATCTGGTCGAGGAAGTGCGTAATGAAGATGATACCCATTCCGTTGGCGCGCAATTCTCTCATGACGTTGAAGAGTAATTGTACTTCATTCTCATCAAGTGAACTTGTCGGCTCATCAAGAATGAGTATCTTTGCTTTTACGTCGACGGCTCGCGCTATTGATGTCATCTGCTGTATTGCGGTGGAGTAGTACGACAGCGGGCGGGTTACGTCAATATTCAGGTGGAAACGGGACATGAGTTCTTCTGCCCGTGAGTTGATTTCGCGCCAGTTAATTTGTCCGTGCTTCATGGGCTGACGACCGACGAAAATATTTTCTGCAACGCTCAAGTTCGGGCACAAATTCACCTCCTGAAACACCGTAGAGATACCAAGCTCCATAGCCTGACTTGGCCCCGAAGGACGTATCTCGCGACCGTCAAGCAGTATTTGTCCCTCGTCCATGCGGTTTACGCCCGTCAAGCACTTTATGAGGGTGGATTTACCCGCGCCGTTTTCGCCGAGCAGTGAATGAATTTCTCCCTCACGCAGCGAAAAATCGACTCCATCAAGAGCCTTCACTCCCGGAAACTGAATCGTAATGCCTTTCATTTCGAGAATATTTTTTTGAGGCAAGATAATAACTCCTCCTTTCATAATAAAAAAACTTTCACATAAAAAAAACAGAGCCGGAAAGCTCTACAGCTCTCCATGCCCTGCCATTGCCCGAACAAAATACTAGTAGCGACGCTGTGAGATAACGTCTGCGGCCTTGATGGACTTCACTGTGCCTAAATCAATTCCGCCGTCCATGTCGAACACGCCTTCTTCAGGGTGAATTACTGTCCTGCTGAACTTCTCGCCGCGTTCGAGTGCCTCAATCGTCGGTACAACAAACGCCCCGTAAAGCGGAGTGCATTCTACAGTGCAGTTCATTTCGCCCGCAACGATAGCGTCAAATGCCGCCTTCACCGAATCACAGCCCACGATGATTATGTCTTTGCCGGGGATTTTTCCTGCTGCTTTGATTGCGTCGATTGCTCCGAGTGCCATATCATCATTCTGTGCAATGAGTACGTCGATTTTGTCGATGGATTTCAGCCAGCTCTCCATTACGGCTTGGCCTTCCGCTCTCGTGAAGTTCCCTGACTGCTGACCCACTAACTTCAAGTGCGGGTACTCCTTCAGTGCCTTCAAGTTGCCTTCTGTGCGTCCCGTCTGTGCACTGGCTCCCGTCGTGCCCTCCATGATGACGATGTTCACGTCCTCATTGCCGCGACCGACACTCTTGAGGTATTCGCCCGCCCAAGCTACCTGCCTGCGTCCTTCCTCGACGAAATCTCCGCCGAACGCCGCAACGTATTCTATTTTGTCTGCACAGTCAGGGAGACGGTCAATCAGCAACAGGGGAATTTCGGCCTCGTTGACTTCCTTCAGAACTTCGTCCCAGCCCGTTGACACCACGCCCGTAAAAAGTATGTAGTTCACGTCCTGTGTGATAAAGTTTCGGAGTGCTTTGATCTGGTTTTCCTGCTTCTGCTGTCCGTCGTCGTATACCAGCTTCCAGCCGGGGTGATTCTCGATTGCCGAACGCAAATCATCGGTGTTAGCTGTGCGCCAGTCGGACTCCTGTCCTATCTGTGAGAACGCAATAACGACATCAGCACTTGCACTTGCTACGAATGCAAGAAGTACTAACGCGGCCGTAAGAAAAAAAACTTTACGCATAAAAATTACCTCCTGAATAAAAATTTTAGTGTTTTGGGGTGATTGTTATGTTACACTCTGAATACACAAAATTCAATTCATTAAAGGAGGAAATTTTCGTTATGTCAGTACATAAGAGTTTGTTCGGAACAACCCCTGACGGAGTGAATGTGTACAGCTACACGTTCATTGATGAGGAAGGGCAGAGCGCAGTTATCACAGAGTATGCATGTGCGATTGTTGCAATTAACGTTCGGGATAAGGACGGGGAGCTTCGTGATGTTGCGCTGGGATACGACACGCTGAATGAATATCTCAATGATACGAGATGTTTCGGTGCAACAGTGGGAAGATACGCGAACAGAATCGCAAAGGGACAGTTCACGCTTAACGGGGTAACGTATCACCTGCCAATCAACAACGGCCCTAACACATTGCACGGCGGCCCCCAGAGTTTCAGAAAGAGAGTGTTCAAGTCAGAGATGAATGATGATTCAGTTACGTTCACCATAAACAGCCCGGATTTGGACTGCGGATTTCTGAATGTTACGGTTACGTTCCATAACGGAGCACTGAGGATGAACTATGAGTATGTCTGCGATAAGGACTGTCCTACGAACATCACTAACCACAACTACTTCAACCTGAACGGGCACGGAAGGGGAATGATTCTAAATCACAACGTATGCATCAACGCTGAGAAGTACTGCAAGGCTGATGAACATATACTTGTGCAGGCTCCAACTGTCAGTGTTGAGGGTACACCGTTCGACTTCAGGACACCGCGAAAAATCATCGACGGCATATTCTCGTACTCTCCCGAAATCATCAACGCTAACGGAGGCTACGATCATTGCTTTGAGGTCGCAAGTCATGAAGGGGCAATAGCAGAAGTTACCGGTGATGTTTCAGGGGTGAAGCTCGAAGTATTCTCGGACATGCCGGCGTTGCAGTTCTACACGGGAAATTCAATCGGACATTGCAGAGGCAAAGGGGGAGCGTTCTATAATAATTATGATGGCTTTGCGCTTGAGTGTCAGCAGTTCCCGAACGCAATAAATGAGCCGTCCTTCCCTGATTGTGTAATCAAAGCAGGACAGCCCGCAACATCATTTATCGAGTATAAATTTTCGCGCTAACTTTTTCCGGCCTGACCGTAATAGGCATTAGCTCCGTGTTTGCGCAGGTAGTGCTTGTCGAGAATGTACTTGGGAGCTTCGGAAGCATTTGCATCAATCGTTACCGTATACATTGCCATTTTCGCAAGCTCCTCAAGAACTACAGCATGATACACGGCCTTAGCGGGATTTTTTCCCCACGTGAACGGACCATGACTGCGGCATATTATTCCGGGTACAGCGTCGGGGTCGAGTTCTCTGCTCCTGAAAGTTTCCGCGATAACTTTTCCCGTATTCAGCTCGTAGTCCTCGTCGACTTCCTCGCGCGTAAGGTTTCGTGAACATGGTACAGCACCGTAGAAGTAGTCAGCGTGAGTCGTCCCGTAGCACGGAATGTCCCGCCCTGCCTGAGCCCAGCCGACAGCGTGTGAACTGTGCGTGTGAACTATGCCGCCGATTGTCGGAAATGTTTTGTACAGCTCTACATGAGTCTTTGTGTCCGACGATGGATTGAGTTCACCCTCAACAACATTATTATTCATGTCGACAATTACGAGATTGCCGGGTGTCAGTTCATCATACTCAACGCCGGAAGGTTTTATGACGACGAGCTGTTTTTCGCGGTCAATTCCGCTGACGTTGCCCCACGTGTACGTAACAAGTCCCCGTGCAGGAAGCTCCATATTTGCGGCGTAAACTTCTTCACGTAATTTTTCGAGCATGTTATTTCAGCTTCCACGCAATGTCCGACAAAAATAAATCGTGTTCGAGGCTCTCGGTCGTCGTGTCTTTGCCGATGTGAACGAACTCAATATCCATAATGCGCGCCCAGTCCCGCATTTGTTCCGCGTCAACGTCGTAGCTCAACACAGTATGATGTGCACCGCCCGCAAGTATCCAGCATTCGAGGCCGGTCTTGAGGTCAGGCATTGCACGCCACATCACACGCGCAACGGGCAAATTCGGCATGGGCATAATGGGTTTCACGCACTCGATGTCCTGACATATCAGCCTCAAACGTCCGCCCATATCCACCAGGCTCACGACAACTCCTGCTCCTTCATGACCCTCAAATACCAAGCGTGCGGGAGGTTCTCTGTCGCCGATGCCTAAAGGGTGAACTTCTACTTTGGGTTTTCCTGCCGCAACCGACGGACAAACTTCAAGCATGTGCGCGCCGAGACTGTATTCGCTTCCGGGCACAAGGTGGTACGTGTAGTCCTCCATGAACGCAGAGCCGCCCTTCTGACCCTCCGTCATGAACTTGATTATTGCCGTCATGCCCGCAACTTTCCAGTCGCCTTCTGCACCGTAACCGTAGCCAGTCGCTAATAAGTGCTGTGTTGCGAGTCCGGGTAACTGCTTCATGCCGTAAAGATCCTGAAACGTATTCGAGAAAGCACAGCAGCCTTCACGGTCAAACATTTTCTTCATTGCGATTTCTTCCCGTGCCTGATAGCGTACTGTTTCGATGTCGTCCGTAGCGAACTCGTAAAGAGATCTGTACTCGTCCATGAGCGAGTCGATTTCTGCTTCTGTTACGGCGTTCATTTCTTCTACGAGCTTCCCGACCGGCCAAGTGTTGACCTGCCAGCCCAGCTTCGTCTGAACTTCTACCTTATCGCCTTCCGTAACCGCAACTTCCCTCATGTTGTCCCCGAAACGCATAACCTTCAAGCTACGGGAAAACTCCGCACCTGCCGCCGCACGCATCCATTTTCCGAGCCGCTTCTGTACGTCCTCGTCCTGCCAGTATCCCGCGATAACTTTTCGGGGTGCCCTCAACCTTGCGCCGATAAAGCCGTGTTCTCTGTCTCCGTGTGCCGCCTGATTGAGGTTCATGAAGTCCATATCGATCTCTTCATTCGGGATTTCACGGTTGTATTGTGTCGCGAAATGGCACCAGGGCTTCTGCAGGGAAGCAAGGCCGTTAATCCACATCTTTGATGGGCTGAACGTATGACACCACGTAATTATTCCCGCGCATTTCTCATCATAATTCGCCGCACGCACAACATCAGTAATTTCTTTGTTCGTCTTGGCCGTAACTTTGTAGATGACTTTGCAGGGGAGATTGCCTGATGCGTTCATTTTGTCGGCCATTTCCTGAGCACGAGCCGCAACTGTCTCTAACACTTCAGGCCCGTAAAGAAACTGACTGCCCACCACAAACCAAAATTCGTAATCCTTTATGCTCACGATTTACGCTCCTTTTTTCTGTTCGATGGATGACATGAGAGACTCAAACGCCGCGTTAAACGACTTCAAGCCGTCAGCAAGAAGTTTTGCGCACACAGCGTTAATGTCAATGCCGACTGCCGCAAGAGTATCAAGCTCCGACTTGGCCGTGTCCGTTCCCTGTTCGAGGGTGAGTGATGCCTTGCCGTGATTAACGAATGCTTCAAGCGTTGCAGGGGGGACGGTGTTCACTGTGCGGGGGCCTATGAGAGTCTCAACGTACAGCACATCGGAGTACGCTTTGTTTTTCGTGCCGGTGCTCGCCCATAACGGACGCTGTACACATTCAGCACCCGCAAAAAGTTTCTTGAACTCCTGATACATTAACTTGATGCCGTCGATAGCAATATGCCCGCAAAGTTCTGTTTTCCCTTTCTCCGCGAGTAACTTATCGACCGCTGTATCTACCCTGCTCACGAACACTGACGCAACAGACTCCGCCCGTCCTCCGCGCTTTATGCCCTCAAGATATGCCTTTGCGACGTTCACATACTGCTCGTGCGAAAATATCAGCGTTGAGTTCACGTTCACATTTGACGCTATGCATTCAGTGAGTGCGGAAATTCCTTCAGGGGTTGCGGGTATCTTTATCATGACGTTCTTTCTGTTGAGTGCCGCAAATAACCTCTTGGCCTCGCTGATTGTCGTATCCCTGTCAGAAGCCAGCAACGGATTCACTTCAAGGCTCACGAATCCATCCTTACCGTTCGTCTTGTCGTAAACAGGACGCAATATGTCCGCCGCAGCTCCGACTTCCTGAAGCGTGAGAACTTCATAAATCTCCGCCGTAGTTTTCCCGGACTTTGAGAGTTCTGCTATCTCGCTGTCGTAATCAGATGTCTTTGCGATTGCGTTCTCGAATATCGACGGGTTAGTGGTTACGCCTGTTACGCCGTTATTGATCCATTTTTCGAGGCCGCCGGAAGATATTAGTTCCTTGCTGATGTAGTCAAGCCATATGCTTTGGCCTAAATCGAATGCTTCATGTATTGATGTTCTCATAATCTCATCACCAGTCCATAGAGTTTATTGCGGCCTTCTCGACCTCAAGCCCTGCTACATAGTGCCTCGTGAACGTCTCGAAACCTTCAACGTCTGCCGGGTCAGGTGCTACAGCATCGCCGGTCAAGTTCACGAATACGCATTTGTCGAGGTAGTCCTCAAGTTTTCCGTACTTTTTGCCGTCCGCAAGATATGCCGCAAGAAGTGCGATACCCCACGCGCCTCCTTCCGACGCAGTGGACATTACGGTAACAGGAGAGTTCACAGCCGCCGCAAGAATTTTCTGCATGACTAACGGAGTCTTGAACAGCCCGCCGTGTCCCATAATGCGAATGAGCTTCACGCCCTCTTCTTTCAGGAGAATATCCATGCCGAGCTTCACAGCACCTAGAGACGTATAGAGATTTACGCGCATGAAGTTAGCGAGGTTGAACTTGCTCCCCGGCATCCTCGCGAAAAGTGGCCGCCCCTCGTTGATGAACGTGATGTTTTCGCCGGAATAATAGCCGTACGCCAACAGTCCGCCGCAGTCAGGGTCTCCCGTGAGAGCGTGTGTGTAGAGCCTGCCGAATAATTCTCCCGTGTCAGCCTTCACTCCCATGAGGCCGCAGAACTCACCGAAAAGATTAACCCATGCATTAAGATCGCTCGTTCCGTTGTTGGCGTGGGACATTGCGCACGGAAAGCCTGAAGGTGTCGTAACCATGTCTATCTCTCTGTGAAGTTTCGAGAGCTGCTTTTCGAGAACTACCATTGCGAACGTGCTCGTGCCTGCCGACAAGTTCCCTGTTCCCGGAGCTACGGAGTTTGTTGCGGTCATTCCTGTTCCTGCGTCGCCTTCAGGAGGGCACATAGGGATCCCCGGCTGAAGAGTCCCGGTCTCGTCCATGAGTGCCGCGCCTTGTGCTGTGAGTTTCCCAGCGTCATCACCTGCAACTAATACTTTCGGGAAAACATCACGGAGTTTCAGGTCATATCCTGCCTTCTTCACGAGAGCATCAAATTTCTGTGTCATCCCCTCGTCGTAATCGAGAGCGTCAGAATCTATCGGGAACATTCCGGCCGCGTCGCCAATGCCGATAACTTTCTGCCCCGTCAGTTTGTAGTGCATGTACGCCGCAAGTGTGAAGACCGACGCAACATTTTTCACGTGCTCTTCTCCGTCAAGTATCCGCTGGTACAGGTGAGCTGCTGACCACCTCAAAGGTATGTTGAACTGCAATAATTCCGTGAGTGTATCGGCTGCCTGTGTAGTGTTGGTGTTCCGCCACGTCTGGAACGGTGCAAGCTGTTTGTCGTCCTTGTCGAGGGCTATGTAGCCGTGCATCATTGCGCTGACTCCGATAGCACCGAATGTTTTGGGTGTTACGCCGTATTTCTCTTCTACGTCCTTCCGCAACGACGAGTAGCATGAACGTAATCCCGCGTCAACATCAGCAAGGTCATAAGTCCATACGCCATTGATGAGCTTGTTCTCCCACTGATGACCGCCGGAAGCTAACACGTTGCCTTCATAGTCGACGAGTACTCCCTTTATGCGCGTGGAGCCGAACTCAATACCGAGTGCAGTTTTCCCCTGAATGATTAGTTCTTTTGCGCCCATAGTTATTTTTTCACCGCCTTCATAAATTCTCCTGCTATATCTTCCGCTGAAAGTCCCATTTCCTTCCTCACAGCGTCAGAAGTCCCTGATGCTCCGTAACGATTCAGGCCAAGCGTGCATACTCCCGGAAGTGCTATTCCTGCCCTCGCGGCCTCAAGAATCATCACTGCTCCCATACCTGTATTCGCGTTGTGATCTTCCACTGTGAGAATTGTTCCTGTTTTCGCGGCTTCTTTGAGTGCGTTCATGTCGGGGGAAAGAGGGCACGACACAGCCCATACAGCTACATCAATGTTATTATCGCGTGAAAGTATCTCTGCGGCGTTGAGTGCTATTTGTGCCATGTAGCCGAGCGCAAAAATGCTTCCGTCTTTCCCGTCGCGCAACTTGTCGGCTTTCCCGTAAGTGAACTCATAATCTCCCGCGTAGTAATTCAGGCCGTCAATCTTGCTCCGTCCGACCGCCAGGCAAATATCTCCGGGAGTCTTCAGCATCCACCGCGTAACTCTGTCCGTCTGGTTCGGGTCAACAGGCACTACCAGCTTCCACCCGAACATGTTTCTCATCAACCCGACGTAGTCTATGCATTGATGCGTTTTCCCGTCCTCGCCGACATCAAGCCCCACGTGAGTCAGTACCGTCTTGTTGCCCGCGTGGTTAATGTCGTTGAGCCTCTGCTGGTTGTAGACCTCATCGATCCCGAACACACCGAACTCCGCCCATAATGACACTACTCCCGCAATGCTCGCAGTCCCTGACGCTGTAGCCACTGAATGTTCCTGAATGCCGCACTGTATGAAGTTGTCGGGGCACTCGTCGCGGAATTTCCCGGTCATGACGGAAGGCAGCAAGTCGCAGTCAAATACGAGTATGGGAGTTCTGCCGGGCTTCTTGTAGTTGAGTTTGCCCACGTCAGCAAGTGCTTTTCCGAATGCGCCGCGATTGTCAGCTATCTTTTTGCCCTCGTAGTCGAACGGTCTGCCGGTGTCGATATTCGGTGCAGGCGGGTAATCGATTTTTCGTCCTTTGTACGTCGGCGGAGTCTTGCGTCGTTCGATTGCGCTGGTGAGGACTTCGGGATCTTCTCCCAAGTGCTTGATGATTTCGTCGCAAATTTCTCTTGAGGGTGCTTTGCCGTGATAGTCAGCAACTCCCTCCATAGCGAGCCCGTCCCTGCCCATTATCGTGTGGCACAATAACACGGTGGGTTTTCCGTTCGCGCCCGCGTTCTTGAGGCCGTCGTAGAGTTCAGCGAATGAATGACCGTTCACTTCTTTTACTTCCCAGCCGTCAGCTTCCCAAATTGCTTTGATGTTGCAGGGCATAATCTTTTTGCGTTCCCCTGAAAGCTGTATATCGTTCCAGTCAACAAGAGCCGTTAATCCCGTGAGATTTTCTTTGACAGCCATACGCCGGGCTTCTGCTATCTGACCTTTTGTCTGTCCGCCGTCGCCCATGAGAATATATACGCGTCCTTTGTGGCCGTTCGCTCTCTGTGCAAGCGCAAAACCTACGCCGCCCGAAAGCCCCTGACCGAGATTTCCCGTGCCCCAGTCGATTCCGGGAACTTCACGGGTAATGTGCCCCTGAAACGCACTGCCGCAATTCCTGAAGTGAGCCATTGCCTCGTCCCTGTCGATGAAGCCCCACTCACTTAGTGCCGCGTATACTCCCGCTGATGTGTGCCCGTGCGAAATTATCACGTAGTCCCGGTTAATCTCGCTGCAGTTTTCCGGCGTGAGGTCAGCAACTCCGTAGACAGTGAGAAACATCTCCATGCTCGAAAATGCTCCTGCAGGGTGTCCGCTCTTGGCCGCACTCACCATCGTAAGGGCAGCAACTCTTGCTCTCTTGGCTGATGCTTCGAGTGCGGATATTTGTTCGGGCGAAAGTTTCGCAGAGGGAAATTTATTCAGTTTCGGCAAACTCATATTAACGCCTCCTATTGATAATTGTATTGTGAAGTTGTGAAGTGTTAAAAAATTCCGTTTATCATGTAGTTGATTCGTACTGCGTAATTATAATCATCTGTGAGCGCAATTACAAAGTCTTTTGCAAGTGAAGCGGCCTTCTTCTGTAATTTCCCGTCCCTCACACGCTGATACTGTCGCGGCATGAACTGGCTCAACATTCCCGCAGGTACTTCTACGCTGTCGATGTTCGCAAAAAGTTTCGTGATTGCGTCTTTGATTTCTGGCAGGCTGAAGTAGTAGCGGCATCTGTCTGAGTAGCTGTACTTTCTCGCTATTCTCTTGTCCTCGTCGGAACCGTGATAGTGTTTCTCCCAGTTCTTTGGGTTTTCGAGCATGACGCGTTCGAGGGTTTCCGGGAAATTCGCGCGTCTGTCTTCGGGCACTAATTCACGCTCAATCATGCTCAACGCAAAAAGCCCTTCACGCAGTGCGAACGTCAACGCGGGGCCGACCTTCAGAATGCCGACTCCGTCCTCAACCATTTCGCGCAATCTCTTTGGTGGCTGGTAGTCTGTCGAGTGTCCCTCAAAGATTACTCCGGGATAGTCATCGAGTGCCGCAAAAAGTTCACGAGCTGCTTCTCTGTTGTAGGGGTGTATGTCCTTGTCGCCGAACTCGACTCCAGGCTGGACGACGACAGCAATAACATCATTCCACCGTTCGTAAAGCTCGTGCTCCGAAAATTTCTCCCTGTACGCGCTCAATGTCCGCCCGAAATCTTCCGCGCTCGTAACCTGAAGCCCTGCATCTTCTTCCTGACTTCCGCCGGGTATGGGAACTTCAGAGCCGATGATGTACACTGGACGCATTTCGCCGGGGTTATCGCGTGCTAATTCCTGGTATGCTTTCTCGCACACCTCAAGCAGTACTGCTCCCCTTTCAGCAATGACCTCATCGGACAGCCTGACATCTGCGGGGTCATCAGCGAGTTTCATGCTCGTATCAAGATGTATTTTCTTGAAGCCCGCAAGCACAGCCAGCCGCACAAGATCTTTTGCGTTCTTCATGGCTTCTTTTTCTGGGAGGTTTGACCACGTGAGAGGGCCGAAATGATCCGCACCGAGTATGATTTTTTCGCGCGGGAAATTCACCTTGTCTGCGATCGCAAACACATAGTCCCGGAAGTCAGCAGGTGTCATCCCCGTGTAGCCTCCGAACTGGTTAATCTGGTTGGCTGTTCCCTCAATCAGCACCGAATCACTGAAGCGCAATGCCTGTTCGAGTACTGCCTCGATAACAAGCTCGTTTGCTGTGCAGTATGACGGAATGCCGGCGTGTATACCTGATTTTCTCTTGTTGAGTATTTCTATTAATGGGTTGTTCATGGAAAAAAGAAAGCTCCTCACCAAAAAATTTTCGTTACAGTGTGAAGCCTATAATATCATGATGACAGAAAAATAACTTTATCCCATTTCGCTAACATTACTAGCATTACTCTTCACTGTTCATGACAGCATAACAGCGAAAACGTATATTTCTCACAGAAAAAAAGCTCCTCACCAAAAAATTTTCGTTACAGTGTGGAGCCTATAATATTATGATGACAGAAAAAATTACGTTATCCCTGCTCTATCATCTTCCTCACAGTTTCCGGCGAAATTTTCCCCTCCATAGGCCCGAACGCAGCAGCATTCAGTGCACCGGCAGCAGCTCCCATTTTTGCGGCATCAGCTAACGATTTCCCTTCCGCAAGCCCGCATATGAACGCCGCGTCGTAACTGTCCCCTGCTCCTGTTGCGTCTTCCTGAATGACTTTGTAGATGGGCTGTTCGACCTCTAGTCCGTTGCGAGTATATATCTGTGAGCCTTTCGAGCCGTTTTTCAGCACGAGGACTTCAAGCGCGGGATTGCCGAATACTTTTTTGATTGCGGCGTTGGTGTCCTGTTCTCCCGTGAACATCTTTAACTCCGACACTCCCGGCATTAACACAGAAGAACTTGCGAACACCTCATGAAGCATATTCATAACGGAAGGATCCCTCATCATTTCGAGTCGAACATTCGGATCAAAGCTGATTTTTACGCCGTGAGATTTCAGCATGTTCATAGTCTTGATGATTTCGCGCGCAAAGTCTACGTTCGCCATCAGAGAACATCCCATGACGTGAAAATATTTTGTGTCCTCAAAGCCGGAAAAATCTTCAGGAGCTTTTGCCATTACGCACGGGGAGTTGTCCATGTAGAACAGAAATTTTCTCTCACCGTCCGCAAAATATGTTACGAACGCTACTCCGGTGTTGCCTTTGCCGGAGATTATGACCCTGCTGATGTCTACGCCGTCATGCTTGAGCCTCCGCAGGATATTTTCGCCGAAGTCGTCTTTGCCGACACCGCTGATTATCGCCGCAGAATGTCCGAGCCTTGCCGCCGTGCTTATGAATATTCCGGGAGCACCGCTGGGAAAAGGGCCTCTGAAGTAGTCGGACTCATAGAGCGGTATATCTTCTTTCGGTCGCATAATCTCGACGAGCAGTTCACCCATGATAACAATTTCAGCCATGATATTACGCCTCCAAAATAATTTTTTATATTATACTTTACGGGCTATGTTTTGCTGTTCTGTTATATTGTGGCTTTTCACTTAGTGAGTTGAAATATTTTTTGCTTGAGCATATCTTGCTGTTATTCGCTGGCTGTATGTTTACCAGGAGAAATTGTTTGTCAGCAGTTTTTGTTGTGTCGTTAATCGCGGGTGGGTGCATGTCATGATAATAATTCCTGACACGACGATAACACCTCAAATTGATTTTATATTATACTTTACAGAACTTTTCACTATTAATAGCAGGAGGAATATTTTTCATGAAGAAATTTTTATGTGCGTTAGTCGTTGTGTTTTTGTGTGCGGGCTGTGTGTTTGCTGATGAGGTTTCGAGCAATGACGTAAAGCGCGACAAGTCCGGCAACATCATCGACATGAAAAGCCCTGACGGTTTGCGCATAATCTACATCGGTACATTCAGGACGGAGCAGAACGCCTCACGCGACAAAGCAGAAGACCCCGACGACGGAATATTCACGGTGTTCATGGTGAAGTCGGACAAGGACACGCCGTTACAGCTTGATGTCCGGGACGGTTTCGACACACGCACAAACAAATTCACGTGGCGCAACAGTGAACCATGGGGCTACATTGCCGACATTGAGACGAACGGTACACCCCGCGACATTCTCGAAACATTTTGGGTACGAGCAACGTTCTGGCACAGTCTGCCGTTCAAGTACGGGGAACGTCCCGTGATTGCGAGAATAGGCTTTGTGATTAACGGCAACGAATTAACTTTCAAGCGCATACGGCCAAGAACATGGGAAGAGTGGAAAAAGATAGAGGGAAAAATTATCGAGCTTGAAGAGAACGAGATAGAACAGGACTTCTCACTTGAGGAGCTGAACGCGGGAAAGCCATAAAGATTCCGCGCGGGGAAGTGCAGAACTATTCACGAGGTGATGTCAGTGAAGCGGGCGTGTATTTCCTGTTCGGCCATGACGAGAAGGGTGCTAGTGTCGTATATATAGGTGAGGCGGAAGATATGCTTTCACGTCTGAAGCAGCACCTGAACGAAAAAACTTGGTGGGACACTGTGATAGCCTTCAAAGGGCACGACCTGAATAAAGCATTGACGCGTTATCTTGAAGACATGCTGACAAAGGATGCTAACGAGTGCAGACGCTACAAAGTTCTCACGAAAAAACTTACAGGACGACGCTGAAAGAAGCAGAAATAGCAGCGATGGCAGAATTTATTGACAACGTGAAATTAATCATAAGCACAATGAGCTATAATGTTTTCGCTTCGGGAAAAGGTTTCAGGAGTGCGGGAGGTTTTACGGTCGTGAAAGGCTCGATAATCTCTGACAGCATGACAAAATCTTTTCTGGAAGGCGGACACTCAAATTCTTATGAGCTGAGAATGAAGCTGATAAAGGAAGGCGTAATTTCTGACAATGTGTTTCTGGAAAATTATGAGTTCTCTTCACCTTCTGCTGCATCGTCGGTAGTGCTGGGCAATGTGTCCAACGGCAATGTGGACTGGAAGACAAGAGAGGACGACACGCCGCTAAAGGACGCATAACACAGAATGCGGGAGTGTTTCAGGGTTTCCCGTAGTGCTCCCGTAATTTATCAAATACATTTTTCGGCACAACATCACGCACTGTTCCACCGAAATGAAATATCTCCCTCACGCTTGAACTTGATACGTATGAATATTTCGGGTCAGTAACAATAAAGAACGTCTCAATTTCCGGCGCAAGCTGACGATTCATCAACGCCATCTGGAACTCATACTCAAAATCACTCATAGCACGCAGGCCGCGAATAATTACTCCCGCATTCTTCTGCCTCACATAGTCCACTAACAGCCCGTTGAAGCTGTCTACGGTGATGTTCTTTATGTGCGCAAGACTTTCACGAGCCATCTCACAGCGTTCATCGACACTGAATGCCGAGTTTTTGCGCTCATTCACCAGCACGCTCACAATAACCTCGTCGAAAATTGCCGCCGCTCTCTCTGCTATGTATATATGCCCGTTCGTTATGGGATCAAATGAGCCGGGATATATCGCAATAACTTTCATGATTTTTTTTATTCACTCCGGGTGTTTGGATTGAATATTATTTTACCGTAAAAACTTTCACCGACAAAATGACAAACAACATAAATCACCCTCCGCGTCAGGACTGAATAGCACAACATTCACCAGTAAGCACACACAGCCAACCTCACGCACTCCTCACGTTGGGACTGAATATCACTTTACCGTAAATTATTATTGTCTGCAGAAGTGAT